>CAYQGF010000790.1:0-1002 GCA_964416885.1 uncultured Iamiaceae bacterium | reverse complement strand
ACGCCGACGGCCTCACCCAGGCCGGGTTCTCGATCGACAACCCCAACGCCCAGCGTACCTGCGGCTGCGGCCAGAGCTTCAGCTGAGCCCGGCACCCCCGTCCGACGGCATCAGCCGCCGGACGGTCCTCTGGGGGGCGGCCGCGCTCGGGGGCGCCGTGGCCGTCGGAGGCCTCGCCGCGTGCGGTGGTGGCGGTGACGACGGGTCGGTGGCGCTCGACGGCTCCGACGGCGCGTCGGAGCCCGACTCGTCGGACCGCGTCCTGGTGCTGATGGCCGACAGCGCGTCGAGCCTCGTCGTCGGTGAGCCGGGTCGTCTGCCCCTCGGCGTCGGCGACGCCAGCGGTGCGCTCGTCACCGATGCCCCCGCCACCCTCACGTTCCGCATCGAGGACGAGGACGGCGCCGAGGTCGAGAGCGGCATCGAGGTCGCCCGTCGCGACGTCGGCCTGCCCCGCGCCTACTACCCGCTGACCTTCACCACCCCGGCGGCCGGGTTCTACCGGGCGGTCACCGAGGTCGACGGCCGGCCGGTCGACGCCGCCTTCCAGGTCGCCGAGCCCGACACCGTCGTCGTGCCGGTGCCGGGCCAGCCCCTCCCGCCGACCCCGACGCCCACCGTCGCCGATGCCCGGGGCGTCGAGCCCATCTGCACCCAGGAGCCGGCCTGCCCGCTCCACGACGTCGACCTGGAGGCCGTGCTCGGTGCCGAACCCGTCGCCGTGCTGGTGTCGACGCCGGCGTTCTGCCAGACCGCCATCTGTGGCCCGGTGCTCGACCTCTTCGTCGCGGCCCGCGACGACCACCCCGACGTCACCTTCATCCACGTCGAGGTGTACGAGTCGGCCGCCGAGGTCGAGGCCGACGGCACCCGCGCCGCCCTCGCCCCGGCGCTGCGGGCCTGGAACCTTCCCTACGAGCCGGCCCTGTTCCTCGTCGGGGCCGACGGCACCGTGGCCGAGCGGCTCGACGTCATCTACGACGCCGACGAGCTCGACGAGGC
>CAYQGF010000789.1:0-1002 GCA_964416885.1 uncultured Iamiaceae bacterium | reverse complement strand
GGCGGCGTGGGCCGCGGCCCAGGCCGCCACCGGGCTGCCCAACTGGGCCGACGACCTCCCCCGCTTCGGGCTCGACGAGCACCCGGCCACCCGGGTGGCCAGCGGCAAGGCGTTCCAGGCGCTGTGCGGTTCGGTGCCCGGGCTGATCGGCGGCGGCGCCGACCTGTCGGGCAACACCGGCACGCTCTTGAAGGACGTCGGCGTCCAGTCCAAGGACGACCCGGCCGGCCGGCAGGTCTACTTCGGCATCCGCGAGCACGCCATGGCCGCGGTCATGAACGGGATGGCCCTCCACGGCGGCACCCTGCCGGTGGGCGGCACCTTCATGCAGTTCAGCGACTACTGCCGCCCCGCCATCCGCCTCGCCGCCCTGAGCCGGGCCAAGGTCGTCTTCTCCTTCACCCACGACTCGGTCGGCGTGGGCGAGGACGGCCCGACCCACCAGCCGGTCGAGCACCTGATGGCCCTGCGGACCATCCCCGACCTCCGGCTGCTCCGCCCGGCCGACGGCAACGAGACGGCGGCGGCGTGGCGGGTGGCGGTCGAGTCCGACGGCCCGACCGTCCTGGCCCTCAGCCGCCAGGACCTGCCCGTCCTCAACGGCACCAGCTTCGAGGGTGTGGCCCGGGGTGCCTACGTCATCGACGACCCCGGCTCCGACGAGCTCGACCTGGTCCTGCTGGGCACCGGCAGCGAGGTCCACCTCTGCGTCGAGGCGGCCGAGGTGCTGCGGGGCGAGGGCCGCTCGGTGCGAGTCGTGTCGATGCCGTCGTGGGACCTGTTCGCGGCCGAGGACTTCGACTACCAGGACGAGGTCCTGCCCGCCGGCGTGCCCACCCTGGCCGTCGAGGCCGGCGTGTCGCTGGGCTGGGACCGCTGGGCCGACGCCAGCGTCTCCATCGACCGCTTCGGCGAGTCGGCCCCCGGTGCGGTGGCCCTCGCCAACCTCGGCTTCACCGTCGAGAACGTGGCCGAGCGCGGCCGCGAGCTGATCGCCGACCT
>CAYQGF010000788.1:0-1002 GCA_964416885.1 uncultured Iamiaceae bacterium | reverse complement strand
GGGCGCCATGAGGATCGGGATCGTGGGTGCCACCGGCCAGGTCGGTGGCGTGATGCGCAACATCTTGCAGGAGCGGGCCTTCCCCGCCGACGAGGTCCGGTTCCTGGCCTCGGCCCGGTCGGCGGGCACCGCCCTGCCGTGGGCCGGCGGCGAGGTCACCGTCGAGGACGTCGCCGCCGCCGACGTCTCCGACCTCGACATCGTCCTGATGTCGGCCGGCGGGGCCACCAGCAAGGCCATCGCCGAGCGGGTCGCGGCGTCCGGCCCGGTCGTCATCGACAACTCCTCGGCCTGGCGGATGCACCCCGAGGTACCGCTGGTGGTCGCCGGGGTCAACGACGAGGCCATCGCCCAGCGCCCCAAGGGCATCGTGTCCAACCCCAACTGCACGACGATGGCCGCCATGGCGCCGCTCAAGGCCCTCCACGACGAGGCCGGGCTGGAGGCGCTGGTGATCTCCACCTACCAGGCCACCTCGGGCGCCGGGCTGGCCGGGGTCGAGGAGTTCGCGGCCCAGGTGGCGGCGGCCGGCGACAAGGCCACCGAGCTGACCCACGATGGCTCGGCCGTGACCTTCCCCGAGCCGGACAAGTTCCCGCAGACGATCGCCTACAACGTCATCCCCCAGGCCGGGTCGTTCGTCGACGACGGGCTCGACGAGACCGACGAGGACCAGAAGCTCCGGCGCGAGAGCCGCAAGATCCTCGACCTGCCCGACCTCCTGGTGTCGTCGCTGTGCGTCCGGGTCCCGGTGTTCACCGGGCACTCGCTGTCGATCAACGCCCGCTTCGCCGAGCCGCTGTCGCCGGCCCGGGCCAAGGAGGTCCTGGCCGCGGCCGGGCCCGAGGTCGCGCTGACCGACGTGCCGACCCCGCTCCGGGCCACCGGCGCCGACCCCAGCTTCGTGGGCCGCATCCGGGCCGACGAGACCGTCCCGGGCGGGCGGGGCCTGGCCTTCTTCGTCAGCAACGACAACCTCCGCAAGGGCGCCGCCCTCAACGC
>CAYQGF010000787.1:0-1007 GCA_964416885.1 uncultured Iamiaceae bacterium | reverse complement strand
CGTCGGCGGGGTGGACGAGTCGGCCGACCAGCTCGGCCTGGCCCGGGGCCGGTGCGCCTGGACCGCCCGGGCCGACGCCACCCGGCTGCCGTTCGCCGCCGCCACGGTGCCGCACGCCGTCGTGTCGCTCGTCCACACCGACGTCGACGACTACGCCCCGGTCGTCGCCGAGGTGGCCCGGGTGCTCGCCCCGGGCGGCACCCTCGTCCACCTCGGCGTGCACCCGTGCTTCGTCGGCCACCACGTCGAGAGCGTCACCCGCCGCGACGACCACCTCGCCGTCGTCCCCGGCTACCGCGACGCCGGCTGGGTGCTCGAGCACGAGAACTTCGGGCCGGGCGTGCGGGGCCGCATCGGCGCCCGCCACGCACCCCTCGCCGAGGTGCTGAACGCCCTCGTCGCCCCCGGCCTCCGCATCGTGGAGGTGCGGGAGGAGGGCGAGCACCTGGTGCCGTGGATGCTCGGCGTCCGCCTGGTCAAACCGGGGTGACGGCGGCCCGGAGGGTGTCGTCGACGACCTGGCGGCGGTCGGCGCCCCAGGGGAGGGGCATGAGGACCGGGTGGTCGACCCCGGCGTCGGCGTAGGCCTGCACGGTCGCCCGCACCAGGTCGGCGTCGCCCACCACGTCGATGGCATCGACCATCTCCTCGCTGACCGCGGCGAGGGCGCCCTCCCGGTCACCGGCGGCGTGGCGCTCCCGGACCTCGGCCACGGCGTCGCCGAACCCGGCCCGGGTGAAGTTCTCGGCGTAGGAGTCGACCACGGCGTAGGAGAACAGGTCGCGTCGGCCGTTGGCCAGGGCGCCGTCGCGGTCGGCGACGCCGGCGTGCACGTAGGCGTAGACGGTGCACGACCCCGGCTCCCGGCCCGCGGCGGCCTCACCGGCCCGCACCTGCTCGACCGACCAGGCCACGTGGGACGCCGGCAGGTAGTTGAGCAGCACGCCGTCGGCGACCTCGCCGGCCTGCCGCCGCATGCGGGGACCGAGGGCGCCGAGCACGACCTG
>CAYQGF010000786.1:0-1020 GCA_964416885.1 uncultured Iamiaceae bacterium | reverse complement strand
GGTCGCCACCTTCGGGTGGAACACGGCCAACCACCTCGAGCTGTACTTCGCCGCCCCCTGCAGCGGCCGGGTCCTCCACACCCTCAACATCCGCCTGTTCCCCGAGCAGCTCACCTACATCGCCAACCACGCCGAGGACGAGGTCGTCTTCGTCGACCGGAGCCTGGCCGCCCTGGTGTGGCCGCTGTTCCCGACCTTCGAGACGGTCAAGCACATCGTGGTGATGGACGACGGCACCGGCGACATCCCCGACGCCCCGCCCGGCAAGACCGTGCACGACTACGAGGAGCTGATCGCGGCGGCGTCGCCGGCCACCTGGAAGGTCGACGACGAGAACCAGGCCGCCAGCATGTGTTACACGTCCGGCACCACCGGCAACCCCAAGGGCGTCGTCTACAGCCACCGCTCGACGTTCCTGCACACCATGGGCGTGCTGGCCGTCGACGCCGTGGGCTGCTCGGAGACCGACACCATCCTCCCGGTCGTGCCGATGTTCCACGCCAACGCCTGGGGCCTGGCCCACGCCGGCGTGGCCGTGGGCGCCAACCTGGTGATGCCCGGCCCGAAGATGGACCCGGAGTCCCTCGCCGGCCTGATCGAGGAGGAGAAGGTCACCATCGCCGCGGGCGTGCCCACCATCTGGATGGGCGTGCTGCCGGCGCTGAAGGGCCGCGACACCAGCGCCCTGCGCACGATCCCGTGCGGTGGCTCGGCGGTGCCCAAGGCGCTGTCGGAGGCCTTCCGCGAGCAGATCGGCCTGCCGATCTACCAGGCCTGGGGCATGACCGAGACCAGCCCCGTCGCCTCGGCCGGCCACATCAAGTCGACCCTCGCCGAGGGCCTCGACGAGGCGGCGCTGGCCGACCTGCGGGCCACCATCGGCGTGCCGCTCACCGGTGTCGACATCCGCATCGTCGACCCCGACACTCTGGAGCCGGTGGCCAAGGACGGCCAGGCGCAGGGTGAGATCCAGGCCAAGGGCGCCTGGATCGCCCGGGAGTACTACAACGACGACCGCTC
>CAYQGF010000785.1:0-1024 GCA_964416885.1 uncultured Iamiaceae bacterium | reverse complement strand
CCCCGTTCTCGGTGAGCGCCTTCTTGGCGTCCATCATCCCGGCGCCGGTGGACTGGCGCAGGGCCTGGACGTCCTTGGCGGTGAAGTCGGCCATGGTTACGCCTGCTCCTCGGAGGTCGCGGTGGTGTCGGTGTCGGTGGGCGCCTCGGCGGCCGGGGCCTCCTCCGCAGCAACCTCGGCAGCCGGGGCCTCCTCGGCGGGGGCCTCGGCAGGAGCGTCGGCGACCTCGGTGAGGACGGGGGCCTCCTCGCCGAGCGGCTCGGCGAGCGGCGCCGCCTCGGCGGCCGGGGTGGTGGCCGCGAGGCGGGCCTCGCGGGCGGCGGCCGCGGCAGCCGCCTGGTTGCGGGCCTCGGCCTGCTCGGCCGCGATGCGGGCCTCCTCCTCGGCGCTGCGGACGACGCGGGCCGGCCCGCCACCACGGTGGGACGCGATCAGGCGACCCTCCTCGACGGCGTCGGAGATGATGCGGCACATCAGGGTGCCCGAGCGGATGGCGTCGTCGTTGCCGGGGATGACGTACTCGATGACGTCGGGGTCGCAGTTGGTGTCGACCACGGCCACCAGCGGGATGCCCAGCTTGTTGGCCTCGGTGACGGCGATGTGCTCCTTCTTGGTGTCGAGCACGAACACGACGTCGGGCGCCTTCTCCATCTGGTGGATGCCGCCCAGGTTCCGCTCCAGCTTGGCCAGCTCGCGGCCGAGCAGGAGGGCCTCCTTCTTCGGCATGGCATCGAACTCGCCGGAGGCCCGCATGCGGCGGTACTCCTTCATCTTCGCCACCCGCTTGGAGATGGTCTCGAAGTTGGTGAGCATGCCGCCCAGCCAGCGCTGGTTGACGTACGGCATGCCGCACTTCTCGGCGTAGCTCTGCACCGGGTCCTGCGCCTGCTTCTTGGTGCCGACGAACAGCACCGTGCCCCCGTCGGCGACCGTGTCGCGCACGAAGGTGTAGGCGGTCTCGATCCGGGCCAGCGTCTGCTTGAGGTCGATGATGTAGATGCCGTTGCGGTCACCGTGGATGAAC
>CAYQGF010000784.1:0-1039 GCA_964416885.1 uncultured Iamiaceae bacterium | reverse complement strand
AAGCACAACGCCTTCGACGACGAGATGGACGCCGCCCTGTTCGGCTTCCTGGCCGAGCTGAAGGCCCGACCCGAGGTGCGGGCGGTGATCTGGCGGGGCGAGGGGAAGTCGTGGTCGTCGGGCCGGGACGTGGCCGCCATCGGCACCAACGTCACCGACCTGTCGCACCACGAGCTGATGCGGCGGGGCATCCGGGGCATCCAGCAGCTCTGGGACCTCGACGCCGTCGTCATCGTGGCCTGCAAGGGCTGGGTGATGGGCGGGTCGTTCCAGCGAGCGCTGCTGTGCGACATCCGGGTCGCGGCCGAGGGCACCCGCTTCCGGCTCCCCGAGGTCGGCCACGGGGTCATCCCCGACACCGGCGGCGTCGCCGTCCTCCACGCCATGGCCGGGCCCGGCCTCGTCAGCGACATGGTGCTGTCGGGCCGCGTCCTCACCGCCGAGGAGGCGCTGGGGCACGGGGTCGTCAGCCGGGTCGTGCCCGAGGCCGACCTCGACGCCACGGTCCGGGAGATCGCCGAGCAGGTGGCGGCCAGCCCGGCGGTCACGGTGAAGATGGCCCGCTCGGTGATCCGCCACCTGTCGCTCCCGGCCATCCGGGCCGCCATGGAGGACGAGATGATCTACCAGACCTTCGTCAACCGCAGCGACGACATGGCCGAGCTGCGGGCCGCCCGGTCCGAGGGCCGCGACCCGGTCTGGACCGGGTCATGAGCGAGCTGCGGGGGCTGCCCGCCCCTCCCCCGGTCGGCGAGACCGCCCTCCGGCCCGGCACCTTCGACGACGTGGCCGTCATCGTCACCGGGAGCGGCACCGGGCTCGGGAGGGCCATCGCGTCGGAGTTCGCCCGGCTCGGCGCCTCGATCGTCGTCACCTCCCGCAAGGAGGAGCACCTCGCCGCCGGGCGCGAGGCCATGGAGGCCCTGGGCGCGCCGGTGCTGGCCACGCCGTGCGACATCCGCGACCCCGACTCGATCGCGGCGATGGTCGACGCCGCCGAGGCGGCCTTCGGGCTCCCCGGCGTGCTGGTCAACAACGC
>CAYQGF010000783.1:0-1039 GCA_964416885.1 uncultured Iamiaceae bacterium | reverse complement strand
AGGTCGTACTGGAGGCCCCGGAAGGCCACGGTGTCGGAGGTGTCACCCTCGTCGAGGAGGCGCTCGATGCGGTCCGTCACCAACTGCGTCGGGTCGTCGGTCATGGACGCGGACGATAGTGCTATCGGATGCCCCCTGGCCCGGCCCTGGCCCGGCCCCCCTGCTGCGGCCCTCGCCCGATCCTGGCCCCGTCGGCGCGGGCCCGCCAGGCCCGCCGTCCGGAGTCCGCCGGTGGCGGCGGCGAGGCGGGCAGACTCGGGGCCGTGATCATCGACCGCGCCGTCTACGTCGACGGCCGTCGGGTCGACGTCGCCCCCGACGAGGTACCCGTCCCGCCGGCCGAGGGCTTCCTCTGGATCGGGCTGCGCGAGCCCACCGCCCAGGAGATCGAGGCGGTCGGCGGCGAGTGCGGGCTCCACGAGCTGCTGATGGAGGACGTCCACAAGGCCCACCAGCGGGCCAAGTGGGACCGCTTCGACGAGGCCTCGCTGTTCGTGCTCAAGACCGCCGAGTACGAGCCACCGGACCAGGTCCGCATCGGGGAGATCCAGGTGATCGTCGGCTCTCGCTTCGTCGTGACGGTGCGCCATGGGCCGACCCCGGAGCTGGCGAGCGTGCGCCGGCGGCTGGAGTCCGACCCCGACCTCCTGGGCCACGGGCCGATGGCGGTCCTCTACGCCCTGGCCGACGTGGTGGTCGACGGCTACGCCCCGGTGCTGTCGGAGCTGGAGACCGACATCGATGAGGCCGAGGAGGCGGTGTTCAGCGCCGAGCGCACGAACCCGGCGCCCCGGGTGTACCGGCTCAAGCGCCAGATCCTGGAGCTGCGGCGCAACATCGTCCCGGTCGGCGACGTCCTCATGGACCTCTGCGACGCCGACAGCGCGCTGGTGCCGGCGCCCCTCGGTGACTACTTCCAGGACATCGCCGACCACGCCCACCGCATCGCCGGTCGGGTCGAGCTGGCCCGGGAGCTCCTGACCGATGCCCTCAACGCCAACCTGGCCCAGCAGGGGGTCCAGCAGAACGAGGACATGCG
>CAYQGF010000782.1:0-1041 GCA_964416885.1 uncultured Iamiaceae bacterium | reverse complement strand
CTCAAAGTTCGGCGCGGACGGGACCGGGTCGTGCCGGACCTCTCCTCGGCAGAGCCTCGGAGAACAACGCACTGTGCTTCTGGGTCGCCTCGCCTGGCGGCTCGGCTCCTCAAAGTTCGGCGGTCGCGCCCCACCCGCGGGCGACGGACGTGGCGGCCTTGCGAGGGCCGTCGCCCCACGCCCGGAGCTGGGCGCCGTACATCGAAGGCAGGTGCTGGTGGGTCGCGTCCGGGGGGAGGGCGCCGCCGATGACCAGGCTCACCACCCCGTGGGTCATGGCCCACAGGCGGGTCGCGGCATCCATGAGGTCGGTGCCGCGGTGGAGGCGCCCGGCCGCGCGGGCGCGCTCGACCCCGCCGACGAGCACGGCGAAGGTCATCGCCGCGGTGCGGGGCTGCGGCGCGCTCCGGCGGACGTCGAACAGCGAGCGGTAGAGGGCCGGCTCGGCCACGCCGAGGTCGACGTAGGCCCGCCCGCTGGCCACCAGGTCGGCCACCGGGTCGGCGGTGGCGGGGAGGGCGGCCAGCCGGTCGGCGAGCAGGCCGAAGCCGCGCTCCCGCACCGCGAACCACAGGCCGGGCATCCCGTCGAAGTGGGTGTAGACGGCCATGGTCGAGGTGTCGGCGGCGGCGGCCACCTTGCGGAGGGTCACCTCCTCGTCCCCGGCCAGCAGGTCGGCGGCGGCGGCCACCAGCCGGTCGCGCACGGCGGGGTCGGCGGCTCGGGGCATGGTTGCCACCGTAGCATTGCAGTGCTATGCATAGCAGCGAGATGCATCCCGAGGAGGACCCGCCATGCCCGTCGAGCTGATCAACCCACCCGGCATCCCCGAGCCGGTCGGCTACGCCCAGGTTGGCGTGGCCACCGGCACCCGCACCGTCTACGTGTCGGGCCAGGTCGCCCGCACCGCCGACGGCTCGCCCGTCGCCCCCGGCGACCTGGCCGGCCAGGTCGAGCAGGCCTACACCAACGTCCTCGCCGCCCTGGCCGGGGCCGGCGCCACCTACGCCGACGTCGCCAAGGTCACCGTCTACGTCGTCG
>CAYQGF010000781.1:0-1045 GCA_964416885.1 uncultured Iamiaceae bacterium | reverse complement strand
TTCAACTGCGCCTTCTGCCACGGCGGCATGAGCGCCGAGGGCAGCGTGGTGCCGTTCACCATCACCGATGCCAACGGCCAGTTCGTCAAGCAGGTCGAGTGGAAGGCGCCGGCCCTCGACACGGTGCTGCTCCGCTTCGACCGCAGCGAGGTCCGCTACATCCTCGTCTACGGACGGACCTTCTCGCCGATGCCGGCCTGGGGCGTGAAGGGCGGTGGCCCGCTCAACGACCAGCAGCTCCAGAACCTGATCGACTACATGGAGTCGATCCAGGTCGACATCACCGACCCGGTGCAGCGCGAGGAGCTGCGCCAGGAGGTCGCCGCCGCCATCGACGCCGAGCTGGCCGCCGCCGAGGAGGCCGGCACGCCCTACGCCTCGCGGGGCGCGGCGATGTTCAACCTCGGCTACTACACCGACTACGCTGGCGGGGCCTTCGCCTGCGGCCGCTGCCACACCACCGGGTGGTCGTACAACGAGAAGGGCCCCGACGGGAACGGCGGCATCGGCCCGTCGTTGCGCGGCGGGGTCAGCACGAACCGCTTCCCCGGTGCGGTCACCGGTTTCACCCAGCAGGTCGACTTCGTGTGCGCCGGCTCGGAGGTCGGCGTCAACATCGGCAGCAACTCGCAGGGCACGGGCCGCATGCCCGGCTTCTGCCAGAAGCCGGCCGAGGTCTCCAACGCGGCCGAGACCGGCGAGGTGGGCGTCGATGCCAGCGATGCCACCGACCCCGCCACGGTCGGGGGCATGTACACGCAGGACGAGGTCGAAGAGATCGTCCGTTACGTCAGGGGCCTGTGAGCGGTGCTGAACGTCCTGAACAACGACCTCGCCCTGGCGGCCCTCACCTGGAACCCGGGCTTCCGCGGCCTCCTCACCGTCGTGGTGGGCACGCTGATCCTCGGCGGCTCGGTCTGGCTCCTGCTGTCGACCAACAGCGGGTGGCGCCTCGGCTTCCTGTTGAGCCTCACCGCCCTGGCCGGGTGGATGGCGATCATGGGCCTCGTCTGGGGCATGTACGGCATCGGCTACCAGGGGCGGG
>CAYQGF010000780.1:0-1051 GCA_964416885.1 uncultured Iamiaceae bacterium | reverse complement strand
GCTTCAACGGAGGAGGTGATCCGGTCACGACCTGCTACCTCGACGTGGACGGCCGCCGCCTGTTGACCCAACGCGACATCGAACAGGAGCTCGACAGCGTGCTCCGGGAGGCCCGGTCACGAGCCAACGGCACCCCGTCGGTGCACTCCGACCTCGACCGGATCGAGGGCTTCGTCAAGGGTGGCTTCGAGCGGTCCCGGGTCCGGGGCCTGGCCCTGTTCTCGTGCTCGTCCCAGGGCCTGTTCGAGGTCGTGCCGCTGCCGGTGCGGGTCCGCAGCCGCGTCGTGGTCAACGACCAGCCCGCGGTGGCGCAGCTCGAGGCCATCGCCGAGGAGAGCCGCCGCTACGGCGTCCTCCTGGTCGACCGGCAGCGGGCCCGCATGTTCGTCTTCGAGCTCGACGAGCTGGTGGAGCACACCGAGCAGGTCGGCGAGCCGGTCCGCGACTACGACACGAGGGGCGAGCGGGAGCGGGGCGACGTCGACGGCCACGTCGACGCCCTCACCGCCCAGCACGTCCGCCAGGCGACGGCCCTGGCCTGGTCGGTGTTCCAGGAGCAGGGCTTCGAGCACCTCTGCATCGGTGCTCCCGACGACCTGGCCGGCGACGTCACCGCGGCGCTGCACCCGTACCTCTCCGAGCGCCTGGTCGGGCGGCTGGCGGTGACCCCGCGGGCCAACCTCGACGCGGTGCAGAAGGCCGTGGTCGCCATCGAGGAGGCGACCGAGCGGGCCCGGGAGGAGGCCCTGGTCCGACGGCTCCTCGACACCG
Source organism: uncultured Iamiaceae bacterium (assembly GCA_964416885.1). Taxonomy (GTDB): domain Bacteria; phylum Actinomycetota; class Acidimicrobiia; order Acidimicrobiales; family Iamiaceae; genus Iamia. The sequence continues at coordinate 280 of CAYQGF010000780.1, read as the reverse complement.
TCGCCTCGGGGGGCCGGGCCGTCACCGGCATCGGTCCGGTCTTCGCGGCCCTCAACGAGCGGCGGGTCGAGCACCTGGTGGTGTCGCACGAGTACGAGGCCGAGGGGTGGCGGTGCGAGGCCTCGGGCGACCTCCACGCCGTCCGCCCGCACCGCGACGATGCGACCGGACCGGGGCTGCACCGGGTCGACGACGTGGTCGAGGAGGCCATCGACGTCGCCCTGGGCCAGGGGGCCAAGGTCGAGATCTGCGTGGGCAACGCCGACCTCGACGTCCACGG
>CAYQGF010000779.1:0-1060 GCA_964416885.1 uncultured Iamiaceae bacterium | reverse complement strand
AAGGGGGTCAACTTCGTCGGCCTCCGCGACGCCGGCGACCCGGTCGAGCTGGCCGCCCGCTACGACGCCGAAGGCGCCGACGAGCTGGTCTTCCTCGACATCACCGCCAGCTCCGACGACCGGGCCACCATGGTCGACGTCGTGGCCCGCACCGCCGAGGAGGTCTTCATCCCCCTCACCGTCGGGGGCGGGATCCGCACCGCCGAGGACGCCCGTCGCATGCTCCGGGCCGGTGCCGACAAGGTCTCGCTCAACACCGCGGCGATCGCCCGGCCCGAGGCGATCAGCGAGGTGGCCGACGAGTTCGGCAGCCAGTGCGCCGTCGTCGCCGTCGACGCCCGGCGCCGGGCCGCCGACGACCCGCTCCAGGGCTGGGGCGTCTACACCCACGGCGGCCGCAACCCCACCGACCTCGACGCCGTCGAGTGGGCGGTCGAGGCCGTCGAGCGGGGCGCGGGGGAGATCCTGCTCACCTCGATGGACCGCGACGGCACCCGCGACGGCTTCGACGTCGAGCTCACCCGGGCCGTCAGCGACGCGGTGTCGGTGCCGGTGATCGCCAGCGGCGGCGTCGGCACGCTCGACCACCTCGTCGGTGGGGTGGTCGAGGGCGGGGCCGACGCGGTGCTGGCGGCGTCGATCTTCCACTGGGGCGAGCACTCGGTGGCCGACGCCAAGGCGGTGATGGCGGCGGCCGGCATCACCGTCCGCCCGGCCTGACCGTCCGATGAGCGACGCCGCCCGCGACCTGATGGAGCGGCGCTTCTGGTGGTTCGTGGGCGGGGCGCTGGCCGTCGCCGTGGCCGTCCGGGTCGCCTACGTCGCGGCCTCCACGGTGCCGTCGGAGCCCGGCTTCCTGGTCACGTTCGACCCGATCTACTACCACCGCCAGGCCCTCGCGGTCGCCGACGGCCACGGCTTCATCGCGCCCTACCGCAACGACCTGGCCCCCAGCGCCGACCACCCGCCGCTGCTGGTGATCGTGCTGGCGACGGTGTCCTGGCTGGGGCACGACGGCCGCCCCGACCAGGGCGGTGACCAGCCGGTGGGCGCCCCAGCC
>CAYQGF010000778.1:0-1064 GCA_964416885.1 uncultured Iamiaceae bacterium | reverse complement strand
TCGAGGCGTGGGCCCGGTGCGACGCCCCGAAGGCGTCGTTGACGTAGCCGTCCTGGCCGGCGACGAGCTGGTCGACGAAGGCCGGGTCGTTGGCCGTCTCCCCCGGGTTCCACCGGAGGTTGTCGAGCACCTCGACGCCGGGCGCCAGCTCCTGGAGGCGCTGGCGGACCGGGGCGATGTCGGACTCCGGCGTGGGCGCGCCCTTGGGCCGGCCCAGGTGGGAGCAGGCGGTGACGTGCGCCCCCCGCTCGGTGAGCCAGCGGAGGGTCGGGAGGGCGGCCCGGATGCGGAGGTCGTCGGTGATGACGCCGTCGCGGAGCGGGACGTTCAGGTCGGCCCGGACCAGGATGCGCTTGCCGTCGAGCCCGCCGAGGGCGGCCTCCAGGTCTTCCAGGCGGGGGACGTCGGTGGCGGCCACGGCGGCGCTGCTCCGTCGACTACTTGTTGGCGGCGCCGACGATGAGGGACAGGTCGACCAGGCGGTTCGAGTAGCCCCACTCGTTGTCGTACCAGCCGAGGACCTTGACCAGGTTGCCCTGGCTCATGGTGAGGCCGGAGTCGAAGGTGACCGAGTACGGCGTCTGGACGATGTCGGAGCTGACCAGCGGCTCGTCGCTGTACTTGAGGACCTTGCTCAACGGGCCGCTCTCGGCCGCGGCCTTGTAGGCGTCGTTGATCTCCTCGACGGTGGCCTCGGTCTTCAGTAGGCCGGTGAAGTCCGTGATCGAGCCGGTGGGGACCGGGACCCGCAGCGAGGTGCCATCGAGCTTGCCCTGCATGGCCTGGAGCACCAGGCCGGTGGCCCGGGCCGCGCCGGTGGAGGTCGGGACGATGTTGACCGCCGCGGCCCGCGCTCGGCGCAGGTCGCTGTGGGGGCCGTCGACGAGCTGCTGGTCGCCGGTGTAGGCGTGGATCGTGTTCATCAGGCCCTTCTCCACGCCGAAGGCGTCGTCGAGGACCTTGACCATGGGCACGAAGCAGTTGGTGGTGCAGGAGGCGTTCGACACCACGATGTGCTTCTCGGGGTCGAAGGTGTCGTCGTTGACGCCGACCACGAAGGTGGC
>CAYQGF010000777.1:0-1065 GCA_964416885.1 uncultured Iamiaceae bacterium | reverse complement strand
GGTGATGTAGGGCGGGCGGGGGTCGTCGGGCACCGTGTTCTCGTTGAGGCTGATGCCCGCGGCGTCGAGGGCCAGCCGGGCCTTCTTGCCCGACAGGTCCTCGTCGAGGCTGCGCAGGTCGACCAGGCAGAGGTGGTTGTCGGTGCCGCCGGAGACCAGCCGGAGCCCGTGGCCGGCGAGCCGCTCGGCCAGTGCCGCCGCATTGGCCACGACGGCCGCGGCGTAGTCGCGGAACGACGGGTCGGCCGCTTCCCGGAAGGCGACCGCCTTGGCCGCGACCACGTGGTCGAGCGGGCCACCCTGGAGACCGGGGAACACGGCCTTGTCGATCGCCTGGGCGTGCTCGGCCCGGCTCAGGATGCAGCCGCCGCGGGGGCCGCGGAGGGTCTTGTGGGTGGTGAGGGTGACGATGTCGGCGTGCTCGACCGGGTTGGGGTGGGCGCCCCCGGCCACCAGGCCGGCGATGTGGGCGGCGTCGAACATGAACAGCGCCCCGACCTCGTCGGCGATCTCCCGGAAGGGCTGGGGGTCGATGGTCCGGGGGTAGGCGGTGGCGCCGGCGACGATGATCCGGGGCCGGTGCTGCTTGGCCAGGTCGCGCACCTGGTCGAAGTCGATGCGCTCGTCGGACGCGGTGACCCCGTAGGAGACGAAGTGGTACAGGATGCCGCTGGCGTTGACGGGTGAGCCGTGGGTGAGGTGGCCGCCCTGGTCGAGCCGGAGCCCCAGGACGGTGTCGCCGGGCTTCAGCATCGCCAGGTACACGGCCATGTTGGCGTTGGCGCCGGCGTGGGGCTGGACGTTGGCGTGCTCGGCCCCGAACAGCGCCTTGGCCCGGTCGCGGGCGAGGTCCTCGGCCTGGTCGATGACCTCGTTGCCGCCGTAGTAGCGCTTGCCCGGGTAGCCCTCGCTGTACTTGTTGGTCAGGACCGACCCGGTGGCCCGCAGCACCGCGGGGGAGGTGAAGTTCTCCGAGGCGATCAGCTGGACGGTGGTGTTCTGCCGCTCGACCTCGGCGTCGATGATGGAGAACAGCTCGGTGTCGTCGTCGGCGGGCCAGGGCAT
>CAYQGF010000776.1:0-1076 GCA_964416885.1 uncultured Iamiaceae bacterium | reverse complement strand
ACGTCGTCGCCCACCGCGGCGATGCGGTCGCCGTCGAGGGCGACGTCGGCGACCACCGGTGGCCCGCCGCCCCCGTCGACCACGGTGCCGTTCCGGATCACGATGTCGTGCACGACCGTCACGCTAGGCCGCGCCGACGGTGCGTGCCGTCGGTCCGATCCCCGTGACGCTGGGTGGCCGGGGATAGCCTCCCGAGCGATGGCAGGTGAGGACACAGCCGACGACCTGGTCGAGCTCCGGCCGGCGCCCTCGGTGCTCCTGCGGCACCGGGCCGACGCCGATGTGGTGGTCCACGCCGCCAACCGGGTCGGCCCCCGCGTCGACCTCCGGCGCGGGGCCCTGTGGGTGCGGGCCGGGGAGGACGGTCCCGGGGTCACGGTCACCCACGGCGCCGCCAACGTGCAGGTCCGGGCCGGTGCCGGCGTGATCGAGGTCAGCGACCTGGAGGCCATCTTGGTGGTGGCCTCCGGTCGGGCCGCGGTCAAGGGGGCGGCTCCGCTGCCCCGCAGCGTCCTGGCCGGTCAGGCCGTGGCCCTCACCCTCGACGGCACGTTCACCGACCCCGCCGTCCTGACCGCGGCCGAGCTGGCCTCCGACCGCATGGTGGTCGAGAACCTGGCCCGCGACAGCCTGCTGTCGGCCGGGGCGGGGGCCCGGTCGGCGCCCCCGGTGGCCCCGCCGCCCCCGCTCGACGTCCTCGCGCTCCAGGACCTCGACGGCTTCGTCGAGGAGCCCCTGGTCGAGGAGCCCCCGGGGCTCCCGGTCGAGGAACCTCCGGTGCTCCCGGAGCCCGCTCCTGCCCTCGAACCCGTCCCTGCGCCCGACCCCGGCCCCGACGCGGCGCCGGGCCCGCTGGCCGGTCCCGCACCCGGGCCGGCGGCCTCGGCGCTGGAGTCGGCGCTGGCCGGCGTCGGTGTCACCGACGACCCGGCCGCCGAGCGGGTTGCCGTCGACGCACCCGTGGCCGGTGACGAGGAGGCCGCGGCTGCGGCCCCGGAGGGCGACCGCCGCCGCACCCGCGTCCTCGTCGCCCTGGTGATCCTCGCCCTCCTCGTCTTCGCCCTCGTCGCCCTCCT
>CAYQGF010000775.1:0-1088 GCA_964416885.1 uncultured Iamiaceae bacterium | reverse complement strand
GCCTCCATCACCAGGTCGGACGACTCGACCGGGAAGCCGGCCTCCTCCAGGGCCTCGCGCACGGCGTTGGTCTCGCTGGGCGGGGTCGTGATGCGCCAGACGGCGCCGTCATCGGCGATGTCGTCGGCGCCGGCGTCGATGGCGGCCAGGGTCAGCTCGTCCTCGTCGGCCGAGCGGCCCACGATGACCTGGCCCTTGCGCTCGAACTGCCAGGCCACGGCACCGGGCTCGGCCATCGACCCACCGGCCCGGTTGAAGATCGTGCGGATCTCGGGGCCGGAGCGGTTGCGGTTGTCGGTGAGCACCTCGATCAGCACCGCCACGCCGTGGGGGGCGTAGCCCTCGTAGGTGATCTGCTCGTAGGTGACGCCCTCCAGCTCGCCGGTGCCCCGCTTGACCGCCCGGTCGATGGTGTCGAGCGGGACCGAGGCGTCACGGGCCTTCTGGTACATGGTGCGCAGCGTCGGGTTGGAGTCGACGTCGCCGCCGCCCTGGCGCGCGGCCACCTCGACCTGGCGGATCAGCTTGGCGAAGAGCTTGCCCCGCTTGGCGTCGGCGGCACCCTTCTTGTGCTTGATGGTGGCCCACTTGGAATGGCCGGACATCTGGTCTCCGTGTCTGTGTCGGGTCGCCTCGCCTGGCGGCTCAGCCCTGGATCTCTGCGAGCAGGAGCTGGTGGAGACGGAGGTCGTCCGTCAGCTCCGGGTGGAACGATGCCACGATCACCGGTCCCTGGCGGGCCAGCACCGGACGATCGCCGACCGAGGCCAGCACCTCGACCTCGGGACCAGCCTCCTCGATGACGGGGGCCCGGATGAAGACGGCATGCAGCGGGTGGTCGTCGCCGGCGACGACGAGGTCGGCCTCGAAGGAGTCGACCTGGCGGCCGAAGGCGTTGCGGCGCACGGCGATGTCGACCATGCCGAAGCTGCGCTGGTCGGCCCGGCCGTCGAGGACCCGGCGGGCCAGCAGGATCATCCCGGCACAGGTGCCGAGGGCCGGCAGGCCGTCGGCCAGCCGGGCCGCGAGCGGCGCCCGCAGCCCGCTGGTGTCGAGCAGCTTGGACATGGTGGTCGACTCGCCGCCGG
>CAYQGF010000774.1:0-1090 GCA_964416885.1 uncultured Iamiaceae bacterium | reverse complement strand
CCGCCCTGCTCCTGGCGGCCGGTGCGCGACGTCCACCGCCACTGCACCGACAGCCGGGGCCCGACCCGGTGGGTGAGCTTGGGGACGGCGTGCTCCCACCGGGCCTGGCAGGCGCCGCCCATCACCAGCAGGTCGCCGTGCCCGGGGGTCAGGTCGACCACCGCGCCCCGGTCGGGCCGGTCGTGGGCGTAGCGGTGGCTACGGGGCCGGAGGTGGAACGGCCGGCGGGCGCCGACCACCAGGAGGGCGATGCGGGTGTCGTCGAGCCACTTCATGTCCCGGTCGCGATGGAAGGCGACGCTGTCGCGCTCGTCCCGGTACCAGGCCACGGCGGGGGCGGCGAAGCGGACGCCGTAGCGGTGCTGGAGGGCCCGGTGGACGTCGTGCAGCACCGGGTGGGGCGGCCGGTCGAGCGGGTAACCGGAGCCCAGGCGGGGGACGTCGACCCAGTGGTCGTAGCGGAACACCTGGCCCTCGCCCCACGGCAGCCGATCGAGGAGGGCGTGCACCAGGTCGTCGGGCTCGGTGACCACGCCCCGGGCGACGTCGACCCACGAGGCGTCGTCGAGCCAGGTGCGCGCGAAGCGCACCGACCGGCTCAGCGTCGAGGTCGCCGTCTCCACCGGCCCAACGCTACGCCCGCCGTCCGCCGGTCGGTAGCCTCGGCGGTCGTGTCCGGGACGCCAGCACGGGAGCCACTGACCGCCAAGCTGGCCGGGTTCGGGACGACGATCTTCGCCGAGATGACGGCCCTCGCCGTCGAGACCGGCGCCATCAACCTGGGCCAGGGCTTCCCCGACACCGACGGACCGGCCGCGGTGCTCGACGCCGCCGTGGCGGCCATCCGCGACGGGCGCCACAACCAGTACCCGCCCGGCATCGGCGTCCCCGAGCTGCGGCGGGCGATCGCCGACCACCAGCGCCGCTTCTACGGGCTCGACCTCGACCCCGACACCGACGTCCTGGTCACCACCGGCGCCACCGAGGCCCTGGCCGGCGCCCTCCTCGGCATGCTCGACCCCGGCGACGAGGTCGTCACCTTCGAGCCCATGTTCGACAGCTACGCCGCCGGCATCGCCCTGGCCGGGGC
>CAYQGF010000773.1:0-1100 GCA_964416885.1 uncultured Iamiaceae bacterium | reverse complement strand
GCGGCCAGGGCGCACCCGGCCAGCGCCCACCGGCGCGGCCCGTGCTCACCGATGCCGGCGAACAGCCCGGCCGCCTCGCCGAAGCGGCGGCCGGCGCTCGCCACCCGGCCCTGGAGGAGGTCGACCCGGCCACCCAGGAGGAGGAACCAGGCCTGGCCCGACGACAACGAGAGGTCGGTGGCCGCGGCATGGCCGTCGGTGCAGAGCGCGGCCGCCTCGGCCAGCCGACCGGCCTCCTGGAGGGCCAGTGCCTTGCCGACCAGGTGCATCCCGGGGTCGGCCAGGGCTTCCTGGTCACCGAGCCCGAGGTGCACGGCGAGGGCCCGGTCGGCCAGGGCGACGGCCTCCCCGTTGCGGCCGGCGAGGGCCATGCCGATCACGCCGGCGATGGCGGCGGTGACCATGGCCCTCTCGGACCGGGAGCGAAGGAGGGGCTCGACGGTCGCCAGGGCATCGACCAGGTCGCCGGCGAGGAGCGACATCACGGCCCGCTCGGCCCGCACCTCCTCCCGCCACCGCTCGTCGGCCAGGTCGGCCTCGACGTCCCGGAGCACGGCCATCGCCGGCGCGGACCGGCCCAACCCCCAGAAGGAGGCGAAGCTGCGGCAGCGGGCCACCGCCACGCGCTGGGCGTCGGTGGCCCCGGCCAGGTCGGCCGGGGTGAAGAGGCCGTCGACCTCGCCGTGGCGCCCGGCCCCGGCGAGGACCTGGCCCCGGAGGACGAGCCCGTCGATCCCGGCGCCGGCGTCGACGGCGGCCACCGAGAGCCGGTCGGCCAGGGCATCGTCGTGGCCGAAGTAGGCCTGCCGGGCGGCGCGGAGCAGGAGGTCGCCGTCGAGGTCGCCCCCGCCGTCGAGCTGCCACACCGCGGTGCGCACCGGGTCGACCGCGACCGAGCCGCTCGTCGCCGCGGCCGCCAGGCGCCGGCTGACCGCGGCGACCTGGGCCACGCCCATCGCCTCCCGCACGACCTCGCCGTAGAGCGGGTGGGCGAGCCGGGTCGGGGCGTCCCGGCCGGCCTCGATGGTGACCGTGCCCCGCCGTTCGAGGTCGACCAGGGTGGCGTCGGTCGTCAGGTCGGTGAGCAGCCGCAGGGGCAG
>CAYQGF010000772.1:0-1109 GCA_964416885.1 uncultured Iamiaceae bacterium | reverse complement strand
GCGAGTCGCCGGTGGCGACCACCACCTCCAGCTCGGGGTGCCCGGCCAGCAGGCGGAGCAGCTCGGCGCCCGTGTACCCCGATGCTCCAACGATCGCGACCTTGGCCATAGCGCAACTCTATGCAGAGCTACGCATCCTCATGCAAGCGACGTACGCGACGTGCCTGGCACGACGCGTACGCGACGCGTACGGGGGTCAGCCGCGGAGGGTGGCTCCGTGGGCCGTGGTGGCGGCGTCGATCAGGGCCTGGCGGGCCGCGCCGACCTCCGCGTCGGTGAGGGTGCGCTCGGTGCTGACGAACCGGACCCGGTAGGCCAGCGACCGGGTGCCGTCGGCGACCCCTGCACCCCGATAGGTGTCGAACAGGTCGACCGACCACACCAGGTCCGACGCACCCCCGAGGGTGGCCTCGACCGCTCGGGCCGAGACCTCGACCGGCACCTCGAAGGCCAGGTCGACGTCGCTGGAGGGGAAGCGGGACACCTCTCGGTAGGCCTCGTCACCCGGGAGAGCAGCCAGGAGGCGGCCCAGGTCGAGCTCGACCCAGGCGACCCGCTCCTCGATGCCGTGGTGGGCCAGCACGCCGGGGTCGACCTCGCCGGCCTGGCCGACCTCGTCCCCGGCGACCAGCACGGCCGCGGCCCTCGTCGGGTGGAGCCCCGGACGCTCGGCGTTGACCACGTCGACGGCGCCGACGTCCAGCCGGTCGAGCACGGCCAGGGCCAGGCGCACCGCCGCGGGCGCCTCCTCGCCCGCCAGGGCCACGCCCAGGTGCTCCCGCTCGTCGGGCAGCAGGGACTCGGTGCCCTCCGGCCACACCTTGAAGACGTGGCCGATCTCGAAGACGCGGACCCCGGCGCTACGGCGGGCGGCGTTGGTGGCGACGGCCTGGACCAGACCGGGCAGCAACGTCGGCCGGAGGATCGACTCCTCGGCGACCAGCGAGTTCCGCAGCGGAATGGCCTCGGGCGGGAAGCCACAGGCGGCCAGCGCCCCGGGGGCGAGGAACGGCAGCGGCATGACCTCGGTCAGCCCCCGGCCGGTCAGCAACCGGCGGACCTCCCGGCGGCGACGCTGCACCGGCGTGAGCCGGCCGGGCAGGGTGACG
>CAYQGF010000771.1:0-1130 GCA_964416885.1 uncultured Iamiaceae bacterium | reverse complement strand
GCGCCAGCGACGCCTTCTACCCCTTCCCCGACGGGGTCGAGGCCGCGGCCGAGGCGGGCGTCGCCGTGGTCGTCCAGCCCGGTGGGTCGGTCAAGGACGACGAGGTCATCGCCGCCGCCGACCGCCTCGGCCTGGCCATGCTCTTCACCGGCGAGCGCCACTTCCTCCACTAGTCCTCTCGTCACTCGTTCGCTGGCGCTCACTCCGTTCCTCGAACTGTTCGTCCTCGCTGCGCTCGGGCTGTCCCAGCCGACATCGCCTCGTGCCTCGGCGACGATCGGCTTCGTCCGAGGGGGAACCCCTCGGGCTCCCCAGCGGCTGCGCCGGGCCCGTGGGCTCGTCGTCTTCGAACGCGCTTGTGCGCCGGCCTGGGGGAGGGCTGGCGCGCTGGGCCGATCGCGCTCGTTGTTCGGCCTGGTGGGCCTCCGCGTAGGGTCGCTCCATGACGGCTGTACTGATGCCTGGGGGGGCGGTGGCGGAGGCGGTGTTCGCCGACCTGGTGCCGCGGATCGAGGCGCTGCGGGCGGGCGGGCACACGCCCGGCCTGGCGACCGTGCTCATCGGCGACGACGGGCCGTCGGCCCGCTACGTCGGGATGAAGATGCGCAAGGCCGAGGAGCTGGGCTGCCATAGCCCGCACGTCCACCTCCCGCAGGACTGCACCACCGAGCAGGCCATCGAGGCCGTCCAGCGGCTCAACGAGGACCCGACGGTCGACGCCATGCTCGTGCAGCACCCGGCCCCGCCCCAGGTCGACTTCGACGCCGTGCTCCTCGCCGTCGACCCCGACAAGGACGTCGACGGCATGCACCCGACCAACGTGGGCCGGCTGGCGCTCGACATCCCCGGCCCGGTCTCGTGCACCCCGGCCGGCATCGAGGCGATCCTCGCCCACTACGAGGTCCCCGTCGCCGGCCGTCACGTCGTCGTCGTCGGTCGGGGGGTCACCATCGGCCGTCCCCTCAGCATCCTGCTGTCCCAGAAGCGGCCGACGGCCAACGCGGCGGTGACCCTCGTGCACACCGGTGTCGACGACTGGGCCGACTACACCCGCACCGCCGACATCCTCGTCGCCGCCGCCGGCGTGCCCGGGATGATCCAGCCCGAGCACGTCCGCCCCGGTGGCGTGG
>CAYQGF010000770.1:0-1137 GCA_964416885.1 uncultured Iamiaceae bacterium | reverse complement strand
CGACGGCCATGAACGCGCCCCACAGGTCGCCGACCTTGCGCTCCGGCGTGCCCGGCGCGGCGTCGGATGCGGCCGCCTCCTCCAGGATGGCCCGGACGTCGCGCTCGGACTGGTCGTGCAGCTCGTGGAAGGCCCCGTGCTGCGCCCGGTCCGGCGGGATGGCGGTGGCCGCGACCCAGGTGGCGTTGACATGGCCGAACAGGTCGTCCTGGGGGCGGATCTCGGGGGACAGCTCGTCGAGGTCGATGCCGCTGTGCGTCATGGGGCCCGAGCCTACGGCCGCGCTGTCAGGAGGCGGTCCCGGTCGGCGGTGATGCGGGGGAGGACGACCGCGGCGCCGAGGCGGCGGGCGTCCGCCTCGGCCTCGACGAAGCGTTCCGGGGCATCGGGCCGGCCGGCGACGGCGGCCAGGGCGGCGAGGTGGTGGGAGGCCGGGCCCCAGTAGGAGCCGCCGCCGCCATAGCAGTTCAGGACGATGTGCTGGCCCCGGTAGGGCTCCAGCAACGGCACGAGCGCGGTCGCCGCCCCGACGGCGCCGAGGCGGACCGCCGCATCGGCCAGCACCGCCAGCCCGAGGGGCCGGTTGGTGTCGTCGGGCAGGTTGGCGAAGCCGCTCGCCGCGAAGTGGGCCAGCTCGGTGGCGGCCCGGTCCTCGTCACCGGCCTCGGCGCACACCAGGGCCAGCACCGCCCGATAGCACGGCACCTGGGGGAAGGCCTCGATCGCCCCTGCGACCAGGTCGACCACCTCCTCGGCCCGCCCCTGGTAGCAGCGGATGGCCACCAGGTTCACCCCGAAGCACGCGCCCGCCTCGCCGGCCGCCCCGGCCTGGAGGGCGGCCGCCGTGGTCGCCTCCGCCTCGGCCCGGTCGAGGTCGCCGTCGACCAGGTGGCCCAGGGCGACCCACGTCCGGCCGGCCCACTGCCAGTACGGGTGGGTGTAGTGGTCGGCCAGGGCCCGGGAGCGGGCCAGGTCCTCGACGGCTCCGGCCCGGTCGCCGACCACCAGCCGGTCCTCGTGGCGGTACGTGAGCGCCCGCACGAGCAGCTCGGGCGCCGCCGCCCCCGACGGCAGGGCCAGCACCTCGTCGAGGTCGGCCAGCCGCTCGTGGACCTGGGCCGGGTGGAGCTTGGCCAG
>CAYQGF010000769.1:0-1138 GCA_964416885.1 uncultured Iamiaceae bacterium | reverse complement strand
ACGCCGCGGCCATCGGCGTCGACATCGACGAGCTGCTGATCTCCCAGCCCGACACCGGCGAGCAGGCCCTGGAGATCTGCGACATGCTCGTCCGCTCCGGGGCGCTCGACGTGGTGGTGATCGACTCGGTGGCGGCGCTCACCCCCCGGGCCGAGATCGAGGGCGAGATGGGCGACAGCCACGTCGGCCTCCAGGCCCGGCTGATGTCCCAGGCCCTGCGCAAGCTCACCGGCAACCTGAACAAGACCCAGACGATCTGCATCTTCATCAACCAGCTGCGGGAGAAGATCGGCGTCATGTTCGGCTCCCCGGAGACCACGCCGGGTGGCCGGGCGCTCAAGTTCTACTCGTCGGTGCGGCTCGACATCCGTCGCATCGAGTCGATCAAGGACGGGGCCGAGGTCGTCGGCAACCGCACCCGGGTCAAGGTCGTGAAGAACAAGGTCAGCCCGCCGTTCCGCCAGGCCGAGTTCGACATCATGTACGGCAAGGGCATCAGCCGCGAGGGCTCGGTGCTCGACATCGGGGTCGACCTCGGGATCATCAAGAAGTCGGGGGCCTGGTACACCTACGAGGGCGAGCAGTTGGGCCAGGGGCGGGAGAACGCCAAGGGCTTCCTGTCCGACAACCCTGAGGTGATGGTCGAGGTGTCGGAGCGCATCCGGCGCGAGATGGGCATCGGCGAGGAGGTCGAGGGCGACGACCTGATGTCCGACCTCGACGACGAGCCGATCACCCTCGACGACTGACCCGTCCCACGGTCTGCGCCTCTCGTCCCGCTGCCCCGGGACGTGAGGCGCCGCCCCTGCCGGGTGGGCGGCGCGCACCTGCCCCACAGAGCCGCCGTCCGCCCGGTCGGGCGGGCGGCTCGGGCCCGCCCTGAACACTCTCCAGGGCGGGCCCGAGCCGCTCCGGGAGGAATCGGACGGCGCGGTGTCGAACCCGTCCGGGTGCCCGCCGCAGCCGAGGTAGAGGTCCTCAAGGTCTCCACCAAGTCGAACCCCAACTCCGTCGCCGGCGCGATCGCCGGTGCGATCAGAGGCTCCGGGGCGGTGGTCGTCCAGGTCGTCGGGGCCGGTGCCCTGAACCAGGCGACCCAGGCCGCGGTCATCGCCCGGGGCATCCTGTCGACCGGTGG
>CAYQGF010000768.1:0-1138 GCA_964416885.1 uncultured Iamiaceae bacterium | reverse complement strand
GGGACGTCCTTCCAGGGGAGGTCCTTGTCGGTGCGGGGCTCGCCGGGGAGGCCGAGGACCCGCTCGCCGATGATGTTGCGCTGGATCTCGCTGGTGCCGCCCTCGATCGAGTTGGCCCGGGCCCGGAGGAACATCTTGCGGCTGGAGCCGGGGGGACCGGTGAGGCCGAGGTTCTCCGACCGGCGCATCGTGTAGTCGTAGTCGACGAGGCCGTTGGCGCCGAGCAGGTCGACGCACAGCTCGTAGACGTCCATGTTGACCTGGGCGAACATCAGCTTGGCGATCGAGCCCTCCGGCCCCGGGTTGCCCAGCTTGCGGTTCTGGCCGGCCCGGATGTTGGTGAGCCGCAGGGCCTCGGTCTTGGCCCACAGCTTCATCAGCCGGTCCCGGGCGGCGTCGGAGGTGTCGACGGCCTCGCCGCTCTGCCAGATGCGGACCGCCTCGGCGATGGCCCCCGCGCCCTTGGCCGGGACGCCGCCGCCCCCGCCGATGGTGGTGCGCTCGTTGGAGAGGGTGGTCATGGCGACCCGCCAGCCCTCGCCCACGTCGCCGATGCGGTCGGTGTCGGGCACCCGCACCTCGGTCATGTAGACCTCGTTGAACTCGGCCTCGCCGGTGATCTGGCGCAGCGGCCGGACCTCGACGCCGGGGGCGTGCATGTCGAGGGCGAAGTAGGTGAGCCCCTTGTGCTTGGGGGCGTCGGGGTCGGTGCGGGCCACGAGCATGCCCCGGTTGGCCAGGTGGGCGAGGGTGTTCCACACCTTCTGGCCGGTGATGACCCACTCGTCGCCGTCGCGCACCGCCTTGCAGGCCAGCCCGGCCAGGTCGGACCCGGCTCCCGGCTCGCTGAAGAGCTGGCACCAGGCATCCTCACCGGTGAACATCGGCCGCAGCAGCCGCCCGCGCAGCTCGTCGGACCCGTGGGTGACCACGGTGGGACCGGCCATCGTCAGCCCGAAGAAGTGCTCGGTGGACGGTCCCGGGGCCTTGGCGTCGCGGAGGGCGGCGTCGACGGTGCGCTGGTGGACCGGGGTGACCCCGAGCCCGCCGAGCCCCTCGGGGAAGTGGACCCACGCCAGGCCGAGGTCGTACTGGAGGCCCCGGAAGGCCACGGTGTCGGAGGTGTCACCCTCGTCGA
>CAYQGF010000767.1:0-1153 GCA_964416885.1 uncultured Iamiaceae bacterium | reverse complement strand
ATCCGGGCCAAGGCCGAGATCGAGGAGGGGGCGCGCACCGACCAGATCGTGGTCACCGAGATGCCGTACCAGACCTCGATCGCCAACACGGCCAAGGAGATCAAGGCCCTGGTCGACTCGCGGAGCATCGAGGGCATCTCCGACGTCAACGACGAGTCGGCCCGGGGCAAGACCCGCCTGGTCATCAAGCTCAAGCGCGACGCGCCGGGCCTGGTGGTGCTGAACAACCTCTACAAGCACACGTCGCTCCAGCGGACCTTCTCGGTCAACACGGTCGCCCTGGTCGACGGGGTGCCCCGCACCCTGAACCTGGTCCAGGCCCTCCGCGCCTACGTCAACCACCAGGTCGAGGTCATCACCCGACGCTCGCAGTTCCGGCTGCGGCGGGCGGGCGAGCGGCTCCACATCCGCGAGGGCCTGCTCAAGGCCATCAACGTCATCGACGAGGTCATCGCCACCATCCGGGGCTCGGAGAACCGGGGCGACGCCCGGGCCCGGCTGATGGCCGAGCCGTTCGAGTTCAGCGAGGTCCAGGCCGAGTCGATCCTGGAGATGCCCCTGGGCCGGCTCACCCGCCTGGCCCGCATCGACCTGGAGACCGAGATCGCCGAGCTCCAGGCCACCATCACCGAGCTGGAGTCGATCCTCGCCGACGACGCCAAGCTGCGCGGTGTCATCAAGGACGAGCTCACCGCGGTGCGCGACAAGTACGCCGACGAGCGTCGCTCGGTGATCACCCTCGACCCCGGCGAGATGAACGTCGAGGACCTGATCGACGACGAGGACCTCGTCCTCACCCTGTCGCAGAAGGGCTACATCAAGACCGTCACCGCCGACACCTTCCGGGCCCAGGGCCGGGGTGGCCGGGGCATCGCCGGGGCCAAGCTCCGCGACGGCGACTACGTCACCCACATCCTCACCACCACCGCCCACGCCTACCTGTTGTTCTTCTCCAACAAGGGACGGGTGTACCGGCTCAAGGCCCACGAGATCCCCAAGAAGGAGCGCACGGCCCGGGGCACCGCGATCCCGAACCTGCTCCAGCTCCAGCCCGACGAGCGCATCCAGGCCATCATCGACACCCGCGACTACGAGTCGCAGCCCTACCTGTTCTTCGCCACCAAGCAGGGCCAGGTGAAGCGGAGCCGGTTCA
>CAYQGF010000766.1:0-1163 GCA_964416885.1 uncultured Iamiaceae bacterium | reverse complement strand
CTCGTTGGTGCCGCCGCCGAAGGTGAGGATCAGCGTCCCCTGGTAGCTCCGCTCCAGGCGGCCGGCGAGCCGCGCCTCGGGGCTGTCGCCCCGCAGCACGCCCCGGGCGCCCAGGACCTCCATCAGCAGGCGGTAGGCCTCGATGAAGAACTCGGTGCCGAAGACCTTGGTGGCGCTGGCGTCGGCCGGGTTGGGCGAGTGGCCGGCGGCGTCGAGGGCCGCGACCTTCCAGTTGACGAGGCGGAGGAAGTCGAGCCCGGCCCGCACCCGGGCCAGGTTGACCTGCACCCACTCCTGGTCGGCGACCCGGCGACCGTCGGGCAGGAGCGTCTCCCGGGCCCAGGTGATGGTGTCCTCGTAGACGGCCTCGACCATCCCCGGGGGCGAGAGCGAGACCCGCTCGTAGTTGAGCTGGTTGACGATCAGGTCCCAGCCCCGGTTGAGCCCGCCGATGATGGCGTCGTCGCCGACCCGCACGTCGTCGTAGAACGTGTTGAAGGTGGAGGCATTCACCATCGTCGAGATCTTCGAGTACGAGTACCCGGGGTCCGTGGTGGGGACGGCGAACATGGTGATGCCCCGGTGCTTGGGGGCATCGGGGTCGGTGCGGGCGGCCAGCCAGATGTAGTCGGCGTAGCTGGCCAGCGAGGTGTAGATCTTCTGGCCGTTGATCACCCACTCGTCGCCGTCGCGGACGGCCTTGGTGGTGAGGCTGGCCAGGTCGGTGCCGCTGCCGGGCTCGGTGTAGCCGATCGAGAAGTGCAGCTCGCCGGCCAGGATCTGGGGCAGGAAGAACGCCTTCTGCTCGTCGGTGCCGAACTCCATGATCGTGGGGCCGACGGTGTTGACGCTGAGGAACGGCACGGGGGCGCCCGACCGCCAGGCCTCGTTCATGAAGATGAACTGCTCGACCGGGCCGAAGCCCCGGCCGCCGTACTGGGTGGGCCAGCCGACGCCGAGCCAGCCGTCGGCGCCCATCCGGCGGACCGCCGCCAGGCAGGCGGGGTCGCCGGTCTCACCGGCGGTGGCCGCGGCCGCCACCTCGGGCGTCATGATGGCGGCGAAGTAGGCGCGCAGCTCCTCCCGGAGCGCGGCCTGCTCGGGCGTGTAGGCGATGTGCACGGCCGCTCCCGGGACCTCGACGAACGAGAACGTGTTCTAGT
>CAYQGF010000765.1:0-1164 GCA_964416885.1 uncultured Iamiaceae bacterium | reverse complement strand
CCACCCGGTCGTAGCGGGCCGGGTCGAGGTCGCCGGCGCACGGGCACAGCGCCCGTCCGAGCTGGGCCGCCGCGCACGGGGCGGCCCGGCGGCCCGGTGGCCCCGAGCAGCGGCGGATCGGCAGCGCCGTGTGGACCGCGTCGACCACCTGCGCCGCGGCCCGATGGGTGGCGAAGGGCCCGAGGTGGTCGGCCGGGTCGCCCTTGACGGCCCGGACGATCGACAGGCGGGGGTAGCGCTCGGCGGTGATCCGGACCCAGGCCGGCGTCCCCCGGGCCCGGCCCTGCCGGTTGAAGCGGGGATCGATGAGACGGATCAGTCGCAGCTCGAGCACCGCCGCCTCCAGCGTCGAGGAGCAGACGATCGTGTCGACGGCCTCGGTCTCCCGCAGGAGCTGGCCGACCTTCCGCCGGTCGTCGCGGGAGAAGTAGGACCGCACCCGGGCCCGGAGGTCGGTGGCCTTGCCGACGTAGAGGACCCGACCGCCCCGGTCGCGGAACCGGTACACGCCCGGGCCCCGGGGCAGGTTCTGGGTCAGCTTGAGCTTGGCGGCCTGGGGGTGGCCGGCCATCGTCGGCAGGTTGAGCAGGTCGTCGAGGCCGAGGACCCCGAGCCCGGCGGCCCGTTCGAGCAGGACGTGGAGCAGGTGGCCGGTGGCGAGGGCGTCGTCGAGGGCCCGGTGGGTGGGCCGGTGGGGGAGGCGGAAGGCCTGGGCCAGGGTCCCGAGCCGGCAGTTGGGGACCTCGTCGCGGACCAGGCGGCGGGCCAGGGCGCAGGTGTCGACCCAGCGGTTGGGCATCCGGGCGTGGCCGTGGGCCTCCAGGGCGGCGTTGAGGAAGCCGAGGTCGTAGCGGACGTTGTGGCCGACGATCACGGCGTCGCCCAGGAACTCGAGGAACGAGGCCAGCACCGGCCCGACCCGAGGTGCCGGCAGCACCATGGCCTCGGTGATGCCGGTGAGCACGGTGACCTGCGGCGGGATCGGCAGGCCGGGGTTGACCAGGGTCTGGAACCGGCCCAGCTCCTCGCCGCCCCGGAGCAGGACGGCGCCGACCTCGGTGATGCCGCCGTCGGCGGCCGCGCCGCCGGTGGTCTCGATGTCGACGACGCAGAAGGTGACCTGGTGCAGCGGCGTGCCCAGGTCGTCGAAGCTCGCCTGTCCGG
>CAYQGF010000764.1:0-1167 GCA_964416885.1 uncultured Iamiaceae bacterium | reverse complement strand
AAAAGCAGCGCTTCTGCCACCTTTCATTTCCAGGGAAGTTCAGCCTGAAAATCCCCAACCGGTAAAAGAAGATACCGGCTGGACAGACCCTGATAAAATCGATCTACAGAAAAACCTGATTGTTAAATCCAAATTTGCAAAAGAACCATGAACCGTACATTTCATTTCATCCTCCAGGCCAAAGGTGGGGTCGGTAAAAGTCTACATACGTACCTACGCGCCTTGGCTGAATCGAATCGCCATTCCTTGTTCGTCGATGTAGACAGCTCGACCAAAACCTCTACCCGGCAGCTCACGTTCCTGGGAGAAGACAGACTGGAAAGCATTTCCCTGATCGATAAGCGTGAGGTATTGGTAAGGGATATTTTCGTCGGCTACGTGGAGAGCCTCTCCGAAAGCCCTTTTCAGGAAGTGTTTATGGACTTTGGCGCACCGGAAAGTGAACAGTTCCCCGCCTTGATTGCCCGCGATCTTGATTTTAAGGAATGGTGCGATGAAGTGGGCTTTAAGGCCGTGTTTCATATCATCATGGCCGCAGGCGGAGCGTATAGAGCCTGCGGGGAATACCTTGACAAAATGGTGACAGTACTGGCTGGACAGTTTGACGTAACGGCTTGGGAGAATATCAGCACTTTCAAACAATACCCGGAGTTGTCCCAAGAACTGGCCGCCCGGTGCCATGCAATGGGGATAGCATACAAAAGGTTCGGGGATTTTGATGCCAACAGTCTGTTAGGGATCCAGATACTGGACGGTATCCGTAGCGGATTTAGCCTGGACAGGTATCAACCGGGGGCCAGGATCACATTGAAAAGAGAACTGAGAGAGAACTTCGGCCATGAATGAGCAGATCAGGGAAAGGCTCAACCGGTTGAAGGGAAAGTATGCCCAGAAGTACGGAACGCTGATGGACGACTGGACGTCGATGGTGCTGGAAGAATTTCGGGAGATTTTCGAGGAGTTAACCGGCCAGGTCAAAGACACTACAGAGCTTATCAAAGAAGCCCAGTTCAAAATCCGGAAAAGCCAGCGGGTGTTTCAAATCACTTCCGGCAAACAAGCTTGGTTGCTGGGCCTGGGAATAACGATGCCCCTGGCAGGATCTATTACAATCGCTTCGGCGCTAGGTTTCTGGTATGCGTATACGGGAAAGCGGTTTGAGGAGAT
>CAYQGF010000763.1:0-1170 GCA_964416885.1 uncultured Iamiaceae bacterium | reverse complement strand
TCGAGCTTGAAGCGGGCGTCGGCGATGTCGTCGAACGGGACGACCGTGCCCCCGACGTCCAGTTCGTCGTCGCCCACCCGGATGACCACCTTGCGCCCGAGCGAGCTGGGCAGCGAGACCTCCCACCGGAACGGCGCCTCGGCCTCCCGGAACGGCGGCGTGGGCGGGGCGACGGCGAGGCCCCGCCGACCGCTCCGCGGCAGGGTCGCGAGCTTGGGGGCGAGCGACGCGGCGAGGCGGGCCGCCTCCTCCCGTGACAGCGCCGGCCCCCCGACCGGCGTCGCGCCATCGGCGTCGACCGGCCCGGTCCCCTCCGAGGTCGCGGGCGTCGGGCTCGGGGCGGGACGCTCGGCCCGAGCCGTGGGGCCGTCTCCGCCCGTCGGCGGCGTGGCCCGGGAGCCACCGGCTCGACCGGCCGGGCGACCGGGCCCGACCGGCGCAGCGTCGTCCGGGCCGCCGAGCGACCGTCGGATCGTGGGCCGGGTCGCGACGCCCGCCGTGCCCGTCCCACCGGCGGCGGGCGGACCGACCGCCGGGCCTCCGGTCCGGGGCGGCCCCGTCCGGGGACCGGCCGGCCGCGGGCCACCGGGCACCGGCGCTCGGCCGTCGACCCGCGGCGCTCGCCGGGCCGCGGGAGGGGAGGTGTCGTCGCCGCCATGGTCGTTCACCCGTCGCCATCGGCCCGCGCCCCCCGAGATCCAGGGTTTCGGGCAACTCCGGGCCACGGATGGGCCGACCGCACTACCCTGCTCCGCCCCACCACTGCCCACCCCCCGTCCCTCCCGGACGGGGGGCGCTGCCGCGCGTCCCGAGGAGCCACCGTGACCGACCCACCCCCCGAGCCCCACCCCGACCTGGCGGCCGAACAGCGCCTCGTCACCGAGGCCTACGACCACCTGGCCACCATGGCCGCCACGACCCAGCAGGTCGCCGCGGCCGCCCGCCGGGCCGGGGCCGACGGCGAGGTCGACAGCACCATCGCTGCCGCCCACCTCGACCACCGGCTCCGCCACCTCGACCCCGACGTCCCGGGCCTGGTGTTCGGGCGCATCGACGCCGAGGACGGCGCCTCGTGGCACGTCGGCCGCCGCCACGTCGAGTCCCCCGATGGTGATGCCGTGGTGGTCGACTGGCGGGCGCCGGTGTCGGTCCCCTTCTACCGGGCCACGC
>CAYQGF010000762.1:0-1170 GCA_964416885.1 uncultured Iamiaceae bacterium | reverse complement strand
GGTCGACCAGGTCCTGCACGGCCAGGTCGACGCCGGAGCAGACGTTGTAGGCCTCGCCGGGCTCGCCCGCCTCGGCCAGCAGGCGGTAGGCCCGGACCACGTCGCGCACGTCGGTGTAGTCGCGCCGGGCGCTGAGGTTGCCGACCGTCAGGGTGGTACCGCCGTCGCGCTCGGCCCGGGCGATCCGGCTGGCCAGGGCGCTGGCGACGAAGCGGTCGGCCTGGCCCGGCCCCAGGTGGTTGAAGGCGCGGACCCGCAGCACCGCCTGGTGGTGGCCCAGCCAGGCCTGGAGCCCGAGGTAGTCGGCCGCGACCTTCGAGGCCGCGTAGGGCGACGACGGCCGCAGCGGGCTGTCCTCGGTGAGCGGCATCTCGTCCGGTGCGGCCTCGCCGTAGACATCGGCGCTACTGACGGCGACGACCCGCTCGACGCCGACCTCACGGGCCGCGGCCAGGACGTTCAGCGTGCCCTCGGCGTTGGCCCGGAAGGCCTCGACCGGGTGGGCCCAGGACCCTCCGACGTCGGCCCAGCCGGCCAGGTGGTACACGACCTCGGGGCGGGCCGCGGCCATCTCGGCGCCGATGGCGTCGATGTCGGTGATGTCGGCCCCGCCGGCGATCGGGTCGGTGGTGGCGACCTCGTCGCCGGAGGCCTCCAGGTGAGCGACCAGGTGGCGTCCGACGAAGCCGTGGGCGCCGGTGACGAAGGCCCTCATCGGGTCAGGAGGTCCACCGGCGTCATGGCCGGCGACCTTAGAGGACGCGCCGGCGCGACCGAGGCCCGGAGCGCCGGGCCGGAGCGTTCGTGGGAGCCTTCGGGGCGCCGGCGGGCGCTCCACTACGATCGCCCGGTCCCGCCGCTCGAGGAGAACCCTTGTCGCCCCAGCTGTCGGTCCTGCTCCCGGCCTACAACGAGGCCGAGAACCTGGCCGAGCTCGTCCCCGAGATCGAGAAGGTCCTCACCGCCGCGGGCATCTCCTACGAGGTGGTCGTCGTCGACGACGGCAGCACCGACGGCACCCGGACGGTCATGGCCGACCTCCGCAGCCCGACCGTGCGCTCGATCCGGCTGCGCCGCAACTCGGGCAAGTCCGCCGCCCTCTCGGTGGGCATCGAGCAGGTCCGGGGCGAGTACCTGGCCCT
The DNA here is from genome assembly GCA_964416885.1 of uncultured Iamiaceae bacterium. GTDB lineage: Bacteria > Actinomycetota > Acidimicrobiia > Acidimicrobiales > Iamiaceae > Iamia. The sequence goes on along the minus strand of CAYQGF010000762.1, from coordinate 28 downwards.
GATGGACGCCGACGGCCAGGACGACCCC
>CAYQGF010000761.1:0-1171 GCA_964416885.1 uncultured Iamiaceae bacterium | reverse complement strand
GAGCCGGGCCATCGTCGCTCGGTCGAGGGCGGTGTCCATCGCGGCCAGACTTGCACACGTGCACACGACCGTCGTCGACCACCCCCTCGCCGCCCAGGCCCTCGGCCGGCTGCGGGACGAGACCACCGACCGGGCCGCGTTCCGCCAGGCCATGGACGACCTGGCCGGGCTGTTGGTGGTCGAGGCCACCCGGTCCCTGCCGACGGTCGAGGTCGAGGTCCGGACCCCGATGGCGCCCACGACGGCGGTCCGCGTCGCCCCCGCGCCGCTGACCGTCCCAGTGCTGCGGGCCGGGCTGGGCCTGCTGCCCGGCGTGCTGCGGCTCCTCCCCGACGCCCCCACCGGCTTCATCGGCGTGGCCCGCGACGAGGAGACGCTCGAACCGGTGCCCTACATGGACTCGGTGCCGTCGGACCTCGGCGGCCGGCCCGTCCTGGTCCTCGACCCGATGCTGGCCACCGGCGGCTCGCTGGCCTTCGCCTGCAGCCTGCTCCAGGGCCGCAACCCGGGCCGGGTCACGGCGGTGTGCGTGCTGGCCGCGCCGGAGGGCGTCCGGCGCATCGAGGCCTCCGGCCTGGTCGACGAGCTGGTCGTGGCCTCGATCGACGAGCGCCTCGACGACGTCGCCTACATCGTCCCCGGCCTCGGCGACGCCGGCGACCGCCTCTTCGGGACGGCGTAGCGGCGTCATAAGCTCGAACTTTGAGTGCTTTGTTCCGCTGGGCGGTCCTACCCGCTCAAAGTTCGAGGGTTTCGGGGAGGGCCTGGAGGAGGGCCTGGAGGCCGGCCTCGGCCTGCTGGCGGGCCGGCTCGACCAGCCCGCCGTCGCCGACCGCCTCCACCACCTCGACGTAGCACTTGAGCTTGGGCTCGGTCCCGCTCGGGCGGACGACGACCCGGGCGCCGGGAAGGGCCAGGCCGACCACGTCGGCGGGGGCCAGGCCGCGGTCGGGCCGGCCCGCCGCCAGGTCGCTGACCCCGGCCACCTCCCGGCCGGCGATCGCCATCGGCGGGGCCGACCGGAGCCGGGCCATCGCCGCCGCGATCCGGGCCGCGCCGTCGGCGCCCTCCAGCCGCACCGACCACTGGCCGGTGACGTGGACACCGAAGCGACGGGCCAGGTCGTCGAGCCGGTCCCACACCGTGAGGCCCTGGCCGACCAGGTCGCTGA
>CAYQGF010000760.1:0-1173 GCA_964416885.1 uncultured Iamiaceae bacterium | reverse complement strand
CGCGGGGCGACGTCCTCAGCCGGGTCACCAACGACATCGACAACCTGGCCCAGGGCATGCAGCAGACCCTCAGCCAGATCCTCAACTCCACGCTGCACGTGGCCGGTGTCGTGATCATGATGTTCACGATCTCGGTGCCGCTGGCCCTGGTCGCCCTGGTGACCATCCCCATCTCGATGGCGCTGCTCAAGGGCGTCACCCGCCGGTCGCGCAAGCGCTTCATGGCCCAGTGGGCCCACACCGGCGCCCTCAACGGCCAGGTCGAGGAGGCCTTCACCGGCCACACCCTGATGAAGGTGTACGGGCAGCGGGCGGCCACCGAGGGCCGCTTCGACGCCGAGAACCAGAAGCTGTTCGAGGCGGCCGACGAGGCCCAGTTCCTGTCGGGCACGGTGCAGCCCGGGATGATGTTCCTCGGGAACCTCAACTACGTGATCATCGCCGTGGTCGGCGGGCTCCAGGTGTCGTCGGGGCGCATGTCGATCGGCGACATCCAGGCCTTCATCACCTACTCCCGGCAGTTCACCCAGCCGCTGACCCAGTTGGCGTCGATGGTGAGCGTGTTCCAGTCGAGCGTGGCCTCGGCCGAGCGGGTCTTCGCCCTGCTCGACTGGCCCGACCAGTCGCCCGACGCCGCCGATGCGCCGGAGCTGCCGGCCGGGTCGGTGCGGGGCCGCATCGAGTTCGACCACGTCGACTTCAGCTACACGCCCGACCGGCCGCTGATCCAGGACCTGTCGCTCGTCGCCGAACCGGGGCAGACGATCGCCATCGTCGGCCCGACCGGCGCCGGCAAGACCACGCTCGTCAACCTGATCATGCGGTTCTACGAGCTCGACGGCGGCCAGATCCGCCTCGACGGCCACGACATCGCCGGGCTGCGGCGGGCCGACCTGCGGGCCCAGGTCGGGATGGTCCTCCAGGACACCTGGCTGTTCGAGGGGACGATCCGGGAGAACCTGATGTTCGGCAACCTCGACGCCACCGAGGAGCAGATGCGGGCCGCGGCCGAGGCCACCTACGTCGACCGCTTCGTCCACTCGATGCCCGACGGCTACGACACGGTCCTCGACGACGAGGGCACGTCGGTCAGCGCCGGCGAGAAGCAGCTCCTCACCATCGCCCGGGCCTTCCTGGCCGACCCGGCCATCCTGATCCTCGACGAGGCCACCA
>CAYQGF010000759.1:0-1185 GCA_964416885.1 uncultured Iamiaceae bacterium | reverse complement strand
TCGCTCATCGAGCGGCCTCCTGGCTCTCGGCCTCGGCGATCTCGCGGCGGCGCTGCTCGGTGAGCAGCCGGGCCACGTCGCGACGGGCGATGCGGATGGCGGCGCCGTTCTCCAGCTGGCCGGTGGCCCGGCGGAAGCGGAGGTTGAACAGCTCCTCCCGGGTCTCGGCCAGCTTGACGCCGAGGGCGGTGTCGTCGAGCTCGTCGACGTCGCTCTTGCCCATCAGAACTCGACCTCCCGGGTGACGAACTTGGCCTTGATCGGCAGCTTCTGGATGGCCCGGTCGATGGCCTCGCGGGCCACCGTCTCGTCGGAGTAGCTGAGCTCGAAGAGGATCCGGCCCGGCTTCACCACGGCCACCCAACGCTCCGGGTTGCCCTTGCCGGAGCCCATGCGGGTCTCGGCCGGCTTCTCGGTGACGGGCTTGTCGGGGAAGAGGTTGATCCAGACCTTGCCGCCACGCTTGATGTGACGGGTCATGGCGATACGGGCGGCCTCGATCTGGCGGGCGGTGATCCACCCGGGCTCGAGGGCCTGGATGCCGTAGTCGCCGAAGGTGACGGCGGTGCCACCCTTGGCCGGGCCCTTCATGCGGCCGCGGTGCGTCTTGCGGTGCTTGACCTTGCGGGGCATCAACATGTTCAGTCACCGTCCCCGGGGCGGAAGTGAGGGGTCTCGTGGTGGTCGCGCACCGAGCGCTCGATGGCCTCCTCCTCCTCGAGGAGCTTCTCGAACTCGGGATCGGCCTCGCCCACCAGGGGCTTGGCCTCCTCCTCGCCGGCGGGCGTGGTCTCGGGCGTGGTCGGGACGTCGGCCAGGGCCGGGCGGCGGCCCTTGGACGAGACGACGGGGCGGGGCGCCTGGCCCTGGCCCGAGGTCTCGCCGACGGCCATGGCCGCCTCCTTGGCGATCTTGTCCTCGGTCGTCGCCTTGTAGGGCAGGATGTCGCCCTTGTAGATCCAGACCTTGACGCCGACCCGGCCCGACGTGGTGCGAGCCTCGCGGAAGCCGTAGTCGATGTCGGCCCGGAGGGTGTGCAGCGGCACCCGGCCCTCGCGGTACCACTCGGTCCGGCTCATCTCCGAGCCGCCGAGACGGCCCGAGCACTGGACCCGGATGCCGAGGGCGCCGGCCTTCTGGGCGTTCTGGACGGCCCGCTTCATGGCCCGGCGGAAGGCCACGCGG
>CAYQGF010000758.1:0-1187 GCA_964416885.1 uncultured Iamiaceae bacterium | reverse complement strand
TGAGGCGATAATGAAATCCTGGCAGAGGGGGATGAAAATAGGGGTTGAATATTGAGGTGTCGGGGTGGCGCAGAGGTGTGCGCAGGATCTCGGCATACCTGAATCACTTGTGAGACGCACTGTTCAATCTTTGATCTCAATGGAATACGTCCTATTGGATCAAAGTAATTTTCGAATGTTAACCTGAGTTCATCGTGTAGGTCGAATACAAGATTTCCCGGCTGTCCGTTTTTGGTCTTTCAGATTTCGGAATCGGCCCAATAGGTACAATAGGCATATAGAAAAACCGGCCCTTTAAACAGCATACATTTCCCACAACTATCTCCCTTCTTTCCCGGGATGAATAATTTACAGTTTTCGCAGAGATTATCCGGGATAGGCGATTTATCCACATAGCCTAGCGCATTTCTTTTTTCGACTTCAGAAAGTTCAATACCTGAAAAGTCAGTACAGGGATCGCCCACCGGCTCAGCTTGCGCAGTTACCGGGGTTTCCGTTTTCCATTCTGTCAATTCCTGCCTGCTTTCCGGACCGGCACATCCCGCGACAGTGCCTGCGAGCAAGGTGCTGGTTCTAAGAAAGGCTGTACAGAATTGCCTCCTGTTTACTTTACTTTCCATCTGTATATTTTTAAGATTGGGAGTAACAGAGCATCGATGGTGGGATATGGGAGTTATTGAAAGCCTCATCAGTCTGCTTTCAGAGATTGTTTTAATTTGTCGAAAGCCGATTTTGCCTCTTCCGAAACTTTAGTAAACAGGTTTTCCACAGCTTTTTCTATACCAGCAGACTTTTTGCTTCCGTGCGTTACTTTTTTAAATCCTCTTTCAAGCCCTGAAGCTATCGCTTTCTGGGCGGAAACGCTATAAGATGGTACGGCTCTAAAGAATGAGGATATTTCTTTACTGTCCGATCTTGCTGCTATAACATACGAAGACTCTTCCAGGAACTTTTTGTGATCAGAATTATCGCTGAAGAAAGATTTTTTAGCCAGTAGCTGCAGGAATTCAGGAGATGAACCTGTATTTGAACTAAGAACAGCTGTACGATACAGAGATTGCGAGACATATTTTTCAAGAACAATGGCCAAGGCCTCTCGTACTTTCTGGCCTTGGAACTGCCCGAAGCTGAGTGCGGCCTGCAGCGCCACCCGGTCGTCTTTGTCGTTGGCGAGTTCGAGCAGATCG
>CAYQGF010000757.1:0-1188 GCA_964416885.1 uncultured Iamiaceae bacterium | reverse complement strand
CCATGGTGTGGAGCACGTCGTCGGAGGAGGGCCAGGAGCACGACGAGACCACGCCCCCCGACGTCCCCGGTCCGGCCGAGCTGGCGGGCATCGAGGACCTGGTCGAGCCCGATGACGAAGGGCCGCCGTTCCCGTTCTGGGAGAACCTGGAGCAGAAGCCGGTCCACTTCGAGCGGGAGTGGCCGCCCGCCGGCCCCCGCCCGGCGACGTGGGAGGCGTGGCTCCGCTTCCGCCCGACCGCCACCTGGGACGACGAGTGGGTCGACGCCTGCCGCAGCGTCGTGCTGGTCGACCTGCCGAGCTGGCCGGCCGCCCACCGGCCCCACGCCTGGAAGCAGGAACCGTGGATGGCTCCGACCCTCGACCTCAACGTCGCCTTCCACCGCCCCGCCCCGGACGCCGACTGGCTGCTGTGCGCCGGCACCGCCCCGTTGGCGACCCGCGGCCTGTTCGGCTGGACCGGCCGGGTCTGGACCGCCGACGGCCGGCTCGTCTCCTCCGGTGGCGGCCAGTGCCTCTACCGTCGCATGCCCACCTGACCCTCGTGCCCGGGCCCGAGGAGGAGGTCCCGCTCGCGGGCGGGAACGTCGCCGCCTCGGTGGTGCGGGTCGGCGCCACCGTCCGCAAGCCGGCCGGGCCGTGGACACCGGCGGTGCACGCCCTGCTCGTCCACCTCGACGCCGTCGGCCTCCCCGGTGCGCCCCGCTCCCTGGGCGTCGACGAGCGGGGCCGCCACGTCCTGGAGTGGGTGCCGGGCCGGGTCACCCACCCGTTCGAGCCGGGGCCGGTGACGCTGGCCGACGTCGGCCGGATGGCCCGTGACCTGCACGATGCCTGCGCCGGCTTCGTCCCGCCCGTCGATGCGGTGTGGGGGACGCCGATCCCGCCCGACGGGACCGACCTCGTCGTCCACCACGACCTGGCCTCGTGGAACCTGGTCCACGGCGAGGGCCGGGCCGTGTTCGTCGACTGGGACGCCGCCGGCCCCGGCACCCGGCTCTGGGACCTGGCCTGGGCCGTGATCTCGTTCACCGACCTGGTGCCCGACCGGGCCCGGCCGCTCGTCGACGGGTACGGGCTGGACGAGGCCGGTCGTCGGGCCCTCGCGGCCCTCCTGCCCCGCCGCGCCCAGGGCATGGTCGACCTCCTCGCCGGCGGCGGGGAGCCCTGGGCCCGGCTGGCCGCCGA
>CAYQGF010000756.1:0-1212 GCA_964416885.1 uncultured Iamiaceae bacterium | reverse complement strand
TTGTTGAGGGGGTCGTTGTCGGCGTAGTGGTACGGGTTCGCGACCGTGGGGGTGCCATCGACACCATCGAGAGGGTCAGGGGTCAGGAACTGGCGGGCCGAAGGCTGGTAGTCACGAGCACGCAAGTGCACGAAATCCCCAAGACGGGCCTCGTGCCGGTACGAGTCGAACACCCGCGTCCGGTCATCGGGCAACGCCTGCCCCCACGGGTCATATGCCACCGAAGCATCCACCAGGTTCGGGTTCTCATGCGGGTTGACCAGGTCGCCCAGCGCGTCATAGCCATACCAACCGACAAGGGTCTCCTCCCCATCATCGATCTGATAGCCCAACGTCTCGCTCGCCTGGTCGAAACGAACAAAGAACTCGTCCAGTAGGTACCCGTCGAGCACCGTCGCCAGTCCGTTGGTCGTGTCCCACACATAGCTGATCTCGGGCTGTACCAACGCACCGGCCTTGACGACGCCCATCCAAGCCAGATGGCCATCGCCATCCCACTCCCGGCTCACCGTCGTCGCCTGCCGGCCCACCCCCCGGTCATCGGTCACCGCCACCCGCCCCGCCGCGTCATAAGTCACCGTCGTCGACCTCAGCACCCCACCACCCGCACCACGCGACTCCCTACCAGTTCGCCGACCCGCTGCGTCATAGCTGAACGTCGTCACCGTCCCATCAGCCGCCACCGACCCCGCCACCGAGCCGTCCGCGTTGTAGCCATACCCCACCCCGACCGGCACCGACGCGGACACCGGGTTCCCCCGAGGACCGTACGACACGCTCGACGGAGCCACCGACCCACCCACGTCGCTCAACTGGCCCGCCGCGTCATAGCCATAAGCCTCCGAGCCACCCGGCACCAGAAGCTGCGACCCCAACCTCCCATCGCTCCGGTACACCAACGACGACCCCGTCACGTCCCACCCGACACCGTCATCCCACACCTGCACGTACTCAGCAACCCGACCCGACCCGTCATACCCCCACGACCGCGCCGAACCACCCGCCGCATGCACCGTCTCACCAGTCCGACGACCATCGACGTCATAGGCCACCGTCGCCAACGGCACACCAACACCGCTCGCCGTCGGAGCCACCGCAACACCCGTCACCCGACCCACCACATCACGAACATAACGACGCTGAGAACCATCGGAATGCGTCACCCACGCAGTCGTCCCGTCCAAGTTCCAGCCGTACGCCACGCTCCGCCCA
>CAYQGF010000755.1:0-1213 GCA_964416885.1 uncultured Iamiaceae bacterium | reverse complement strand
ATCGTCTACGCCGGCGCCATCGTCGTGCTGTTCCTGTTCGTGATCATGCTGCTCGGCGTCGACAACTCCGAGGACCTCGACACCGAACCGCTGGTCGGCCAACGGCCGGTGGCCGTCGTCCTCGGCCTGGTCCTGGCCGTGGGCCTGACCCTCGTTGTCGTCACCAGCACCATCACCGGCCTCCCCGCCTCGTCGGCCCGGTGGGACCGCAGCGAGTCCGGCGGCGGCGACGACATCGCCCAGATCGGCCGGCTGCTGTTCTCCGACCAGCTCTTCGCCTTCGAGATCACCTCCCTGTTGCTGGTGCTGGCCGTGGTCGGCGCCGTCGTCCTGGCCCGGACCCGCAAGGGTGCCCAGATCGACGAGGACGAGCCGGTGGCCTCGCTGCCCGGCGACCCCGTCGACCTGGTCGACGACGACGACACCGAGGAGGCGACGGCCTGATGCTCGCCGCCACCACCGTCGACCCCGCGTTCTACCTCACGCTCTCGGCCCTGCTGTTCGCAGTGGGCGCCGTCGGCGTGATGATCCGGCGCAACCCGCTGGTGATGTTCATGTGCATCGAGCTGATGCTCAACGCCGTCAACCTCACCTTCGTCACCTTCGCCCGCCAGCTCGACGACGTCGGAGGCCTGGTGATCGTGTTCTTCGTCCTCGTCGTCGCCGCGGCCGAGGTCGTGGTGGGGCTCGGGATCATCGTGTCCATCCTCCGGCGCCAGCCCCTGGCCAACGCCGACGACGCCTCGCTGCTCAGGGGCTGACGCCGCATGCTCGACCTCACCTGGCTCATCCCCGCGCTGCCGCTCGCCGGCTTCGTCGTCCTGGTCACCGTCGGCCGTCGCCTCGGCGAGCCGCTGGCCGGCTGGCTCGGCACCGCCGCCGTCGGCGGGTCGTTCCTCGCCAGCGTCGCCGTCTTCGTCGGCCTGGTCGGCGAGCCCGAGCACGCCCGCTCGTTCTCGCAGGTCCTGTTCGAGTGGGTGCCCGCCGGCGGGTTCTCGGTCGACCTCGGGTTCCTGGCCGACCCCTTGTCGATGACGATGTGCCTGTTCGTCACCGGCGTCGCCACCCTGATCCACCTGTACGCCATCGGCTACATGCACGGGGACCCGAACTTCACCAAGTTCTTCGTGTACCTGAACCTGTTCGTCTTCTCCATGCTGATGCTGGTGCTGGGCGACAACATGCTCGTCACCTTCCTCGGCTGGGAGGGCGT
>CAYQGF010000754.1:0-1220 GCA_964416885.1 uncultured Iamiaceae bacterium | reverse complement strand
GTGAAGATCATCGGGATGCACGACATCGAGGAGGTCGACCCCGCCGACGAGCCCCGCACCTACCGTCAGCAGCCGTTCTGGCAGCGCTTCGGGGTGGCTGTCGCGGGGTCCACGGTGCACTTCATCCTGGCGTTCGTCCTGATCTTCGCGGTGCTGGTCGGCTTCGGGATGCCGGGCGGCTCCATCACCGGCCAGGACGAGACCAAGTGGCGGGTCGGCAGCGTCTCGGAGGGGTCGGCCGCCAGCCGAGCCGGGCTGGAGGAGGGCGACGACATCGTCGCCATCGACGGCCGGCCCGTCGCCACCTTCGACGACCTGCGCGTCGTGGTGGTCGACCGGCCCGACCAGGAGGTCACCCTCACCGTCGAGCGTGACGGCGAGGAGCGCGAGGTCACGACGACCCTCGGGCGCAACCCGCGCGACGACCGCGACGGCTTCCTCGGGGTCGGGTCCAGGCTGCCGATCGAACGGCTCGGCCCGGTCGAGGGAGCGGCGGCCTCGGTGTGGGAGTTCGGGCAGATCGGCCGGGTGTCGCTCAGCGGCCTGGGCACCCTGTTCACCCCCGACGGCATCACCAGCGTCGGCCGCCAGGTGCGCGACGCCCGCGACGACCGGGCCGCGACGACAGCCGCCGACGAGGAGCCCGTGGGCCCGCGCTCGAGCGCCTCGGCCTCGTCGTCGGCCTCGTCGTCGGAGGGCGGCAACGAGACCCGGCTGCTGTCGTTGCTCGGCGTGTTCCGCATCGGCGTCGACGCCGGCGAGTCGGGCGGCATGGTCAGCCTGTTCCTGCTCTTCGCCTACATCAACGTGTTCATCGGCATCTTCAACCTGGTGCCGCTCCTGCCCTTCGACGGCGGGCACGTCGCCATCGCCGTGTACGAGAAGGTCCAGGAGTGGCGCCGCCGCGACGGCCGGCGCTACCTGGCCGACGTGGGCAAGCTGCTGCCGATGACCTACGCCGTCGTGTTGGTGCTGGGCCTGATCTTCGTGTCGTCGCTGTACCTCGACCTGGTCAACCCGGCGCAGGTGAACTGACGTGGAGGTCCGCACCACCGCCGACCGCCGGCCCACCCGAGCCGTCACCCTCGCCCACCCTCGGAACCCCGTGACGGTGGGCGGCGGGGCGCCGGTCTCGGTCCAGTCGATGACCACGACCAAGACCGCGGACGTCGACGGCACCCTCCAGCAGATCTACTCGCTGGCCGCGGCGGGCGCCGACA
>CAYQGF010000753.1:0-1232 GCA_964416885.1 uncultured Iamiaceae bacterium | reverse complement strand
GGCGACCGGGGACGTGCTCGGCGTGGAGCTCCTTGGCCAGGTCGTTGGTGCCCATGACCAGGACGGTGAGCCGCTCCGACGACGAGGCGATGTCGAAGGCGTTCAGCATGGCGACGGGCGTCTCGACCATGGCCCAGATGGCGGTGTGGTCGGGGGCGCCGGCGGACTCCAGGCCCTTCTCGATGGCGGCGACGTCGGCGACCGAGCCGACCTTCGGGACCACCACGGCGGCGGGGCCGGCGGCCGCGGCGGCGGCCAGGTCGTCGGCGTGCCACTCGGTGTCGAGCCCGTTGACCCGGATCGTCAGCTCCCGGTTGCCGTACTCGCCGGACTGCACCGCGTCGCACACCCGCGAGCGGGCCTCGGCCTTGGCGTCGGGGGCGACGGCGTCCTCCAGGTCGAAGATGATGGCGTCGGCGGGCAGGCCCTTGGCCTTCTCGAGCGCCCGCTCGTTGGCACCGGGCATGTAGAGGACCGAGCGCCGGGGGCGCAGTGCTGCATCGCTCACGAGGCGCTCCCGGTGAAGCCGTAGGCCTCGGCCAGGTCGGGGTCCCGGTCGGCCAGCTCCTGGGCCAGGCCCATGATCACGTGGCACTGCTTGACCGAGGCGTCGTCCTCCATCTTCCCGTCGATCATCACCGCACCGGTGCCGTCGCCCATGGCCTCGATGACCTCGCGGGCGTGGGCGACATCCGCCGGGTCGGGGGAGAAGACCTTCTTGGCGATGTCGATCTGCACCGGGTGGAGGCTCCAGGCCCCGACGCAGCCGAGCAGGAAGGCGTTGCGGAACTGGTCCTCGCAGGCGACGACGTCCTTGATGTCGCCGAAGGGGCCGTAGTACGGGAGGATCCCGTTGGCGGCGCAGGCGTCGACCATGCGGGCGATCGTGTAGTGCCAGAGGTCCTGCTGGTAGGTGTCCCGGCCGGTGGTGAGGTCCTCGCCGGTCGGGTCCTGGCGGACGAGGTAGCCGGGGTGGCCGCCACCGACCCGGGTGGTCTTCATCCGCCGATTGGCGGCCAGGTCGGCCGGCCCCAGCGACAGGCCCTGCATGCGGGGGCTGGCGGCGCAGATCTCCTCGACGTTGGCCACGCCCCGGGCCGTCTCCAGGAGGGCGTGCACCATCAGCGGCTTGGTGAGCCCGGCCCGGGCCTCCAGCTGGGCCAGCAGCCGGTCGACGTAGTGGATGTCCTCGGGCCCCTCGACCTTCGGGACCATGATCACGTCGATCTTGT
>CAYQGF010000752.1:0-1245 GCA_964416885.1 uncultured Iamiaceae bacterium | reverse complement strand
CGAGGTGGGCGGCGATCACCTGCTCCAGGGGCACGAACCGCTCGCCGTCGGGCATGACCACGAACCGGGGCAGCAACGACGGCACCTTGACCCGGGCGAAGCGGCGCTCGTCGGTGACGGGGTCGCGGACGGTGAGGGCGAGGTTGAGGGACAGGTTGGAGATGTAGGGGAAGGGGTGGCCGGGGTCGACGGCGAGGGGCGTGAGCACCGGGAAGATGCGCTCCTCGAACACGCTGACCGTCCAGGCCCGGTCGTCGTCGTCGAGGTCCTCCCACGACGACAGCACGATGCCGTTGGCGGCCAGCTCCGGGACCACCTTCTCGAGGAAGAGGTGCTCCTCCCGATCGACCAGGGCGCGGGTGCGGGCCGCGACCTGGCGGACCTGGGTGGCCGGGGTGCGCCCGTCGGGGGTGCGGTGCCGGATCCCGGCGGCCAGCTGGTCGAGCAGACCGGCCACCCGCACCTGGAAGAACTCGTCGAGGTTCTGGCTGAAGATGGCCAGGAACTTGGCCCGCTCCAGCAGCGGCACGGACGGGTCGTCGGCCAGGGCAAGGACCCGCTCGTTGAAGTCCAGCCAGGACAGCTCCCGGTTGATGAACCGCTCGGCGTCGTCGGGCCCCATGACGGCCTCGGGCCCGGGGAGGTCACCCTCGGCGGGATCGGCGACGAGGCTGGTCATGGGCCGAGGGTACCGGAGCCACCCCACCGCCCCCGGACCGCCCGGCGAACGCCGGGTGTCCCCCCGGTTGCCGCTCGGTGGCGTACGCGACGTGCCTGGCACCTTCCGTACGCGTACGCGAGGTGCCAGGCACCTTCCGTACGCGTCGCGCTGTCGTCACACGGTGAGGACCAGCTTGCCGAAGCCGGTGCCCCGGGCCAGGCGCTCGAAGGAGGCCCGGGCCTCGACGAGGGGACGGACGTCGTCGATCGTGGGGCGGATCCCGGCCGTGCGGACCAGGTCGAGGAGGGCGACCAGCTCGTCACGGGTGCCCATGGTCGAGCCGACCACGGAGAGCTGGAGGAAGAACACCCGGTTGAGGTCGGCCGACGGGCCCGGCCCGCTGGTCGCCCCCGACACGACGACGACCCCGCCGGGCCGCAGCGAGCGGAGCGAGTGCGCCCACGTCGCCTTCCCGACGGTCTCGATCACGGCGTCGACCTTGGCCGGGAGCCGCTCGCCGGTCTCGACCGCCAGGTCGGCGCCGAGGGCCAGGGCCTGCTCCCGCTTGCCGGCGTCCCGGGACG
>CAYQGF010000751.1:0-1250 GCA_964416885.1 uncultured Iamiaceae bacterium | reverse complement strand
CGGGGCCGGACGGTGCGCCTGGCCCTGCCGGTGCTGGAGACCGGGCTGGAGCGGGCGGTGCGGCTGGCCGAGTCGATGGACTCCCGGGGCTACGGCCGGGAGCGGCCCCAGCCGACCGACCGGGTCGCCGCCGGGGCCGGGGCGGTCGCGCTGCTGGCCCTCGCCGGCGCCGTCGTCGCCCTGGTCGGCCGGGCCTCCGGCGTCGCCGCCGCCCTGGCCGGGCTGGGCGTCGTCGCCCTGGTCGCGGCGATCGTCCTCAGCGGTCGGGCCGCCCCGACCCGCTACCGGCCCCGCCGCCTGACCCGACGCGACACGGCGGTGATGATCGGCGTCCTCCTGGCCCCGGCCGTGCTGGGCGCCTGCGCCGCGGCCGGCGTCCCCGGCCTGTCCTGGGACCCGGCCACGGTCCCCCTGCGGTGGCCGACCCTCCCGATCGTCCCCGTCGCGGCCCTGGCCGCCCTGGCGATCCCCGCGGCCGTCCCCGCCGCCCGCCCGGCCCCGGAGGCCACGTCGTGAGCACCGGCCCGGGGTCGGTGCGGTGGGAGGGCGTCGGGTTCGCCTTCCCCGACGGTCCCCCCGTGCTCGCGGGCGTCGACCTGGAGGTCGGTGACGGCGAGGTCGTCGTGCTCGTCGGCGACAGCGGGTCGGGCAAGAGCACCCTGCTGCGCACCACCAACGGCCTGGTGCCCCAGGCCAGCGGGGGCCGGTTCCGGGGCCGGGTCGTCGTCGGCGCCGTCGAGGTCGGCGGTCAGCGGCCCCGTGACCTGGCCGGGACCGTCGGCTTCGTCCACCAGGACCCCGAGGCCCAGGTCGTGGTGGACGAGGTCGAGCACGACGTGGCCTTCGTCCTGGAGAACCTGGGCACCCCCGAGGCCGAGATGCGCCGTCGGGTCGAGGAGGTCCTCGACGCGGTGGGGATCGCCCACCTCCGGCACCGTTCGCCGTCGACCCTCTCGGGGGGCGAGCGCCAGCGGGCCGCGGTCGCCGGCGCCCTGGCCGCGGCCCCGGCGGTGCTGGTGCTCGACGAGCCGACGTCGATGCTCGACCCGCAGGGGGCCGACGACGTCCTGGCCGCGGTGGGCCGGCTGGCCGACGACCTGGGCACCACCGTCATGATGGCCGAGCACCGGCTGGAGCGGGCCGGGCCCCTGGCCGACCGGGCCATCGTGCTGGCGGGCGGGGTCGTCGCTGCCGCCGGCCCGCCCGGGGCCGTGCTCGGCGACCGGCCCGGCGCCCCGCCGGTCGCCCAC
>CAYQGF010000750.1:0-1251 GCA_964416885.1 uncultured Iamiaceae bacterium | reverse complement strand
GGTCAGCGTCGACGTCCACCCCGGGAGTCTGCCGGACGTACGCGACGTGCCTGGCCCGTCGCGTCCGTCAGGCGCCGATCCGCCAGCGGGCGGCCTGCTGGCGCTGGTCCCAGAGGCGGCGGTACAGGCCGTCACCGGCGAGCAGGGCCTGGTGGCCGCCCTGCTCGACGATGCGGCCGTCGTCGAGGACGAGGATCTGGTCGGCCGAGGCGATGGTGCTGAGCCGGTGGGCGACCACGACGAGGGTCTTGTCCCGGACCAGGGCGGCGAGGGCGGCCTGGAGGTGGCGCTCGTTGGTGGGGTCGATGGCCGAGGTGGCCTCGTCGAGCAGGACGATCGGGGCGTCCTTGAGGATGGCCCGGGCCACCGAGACCCGCTGGCGCTCGCCGCCCGACAGGGTGGCCCCGGCCTCGCCGACCGGCGTCCGGTACCCCTCGGGCAGGGCAGCGATGAAGTCGTGGGCCTGGGCCGCCCGGGCCGCGGCCTCGACCTCGGCCTCGGTGGCGTCGGGCCGACCGAAGGCGATGTTGTCGAAGATGGTGCCGGGGAACAGGTAGACGTCCTGGAACACGACCGTCACCGCGTCGAAGAGCTGCTCGGCGGTCAGGTCGCGCAGGTCGACGCCGCCGATGCGCACCGCGCCCTGCTGGGGGTCGTGGAAGCGGGCGACCAGGTTGAGGATCGTCGACTTGCCGGCGCCCGACGGCCCCACGATGGCGGTCATGGTCCCCGGCTGGACGGCGAAGGAGAGGTCGCGGAGCACCGGGTCGCCGTCGGCGTCGTAGCCGAACGTGACGTCGTCGAAGGCGACGTCGAAGCCGGCCGGCGTGGCGACCGGCGAGGCCGGGACGGCCTGGACCGGCTCGTCGAGCACCCGGGCGATGCGGTCGAGGGAGGCGTCGGCGATGCGCAGGCTCTCGACCCCCTCGGCCGCGGCGAGCAGCGGTTGGTAGACGCGCAGGACGAGCACCGCGAACACGACGAAGGTGCCGACGTCGAGGGCGCCGTCGAAGTAGCGGACGGTGCCGAACCACAGCACGATCGGGATGCCGGTCAGCACCACCGCCATCGCCCCCATGCCCAGCGGGGCCAGCTTGACCGAGAGGGCGGTGTTGACGGCCCGATAGTCGTCGAGGGCCTGCCGGAACCGCTCCAGACGGGGCCCGGCCAGGCGGAAGGCCCGGATCACCGGCAGCCCCTGGACGTACTCGATCATCCGGGACGAGGCCTCGGCCTGGAGGTCCTGACGCC
>CAYQGF010000749.1:0-1258 GCA_964416885.1 uncultured Iamiaceae bacterium | reverse complement strand
CGCGGTGGGCGAGGATGGCCCAGAAGGCCACCAGGTTGGCGTCGATGCCCGAGTGCGGCTGCACGTAGGCGTGGGGGGCGCCGAAGAGGGCCTTGGCGTGCTCGGCCGCCAGGTGTTCGACGGTGTCGACCTGCTCGCAGCCCGCGTAGAACCGGTGGCCGACGGTGCCCTCGGCGTACTTGTCGCTGAACCAGCTCCCCATCGTGAGCAGCACGGCGGGCGAGGCGTAGTTCTCGCTGGCGATCAGCTTGAGCGACGTGCGCTGGGCATGGAGCTCGGCTCGCATGGCGTCGGCGACGGTGGGCTCCACCGAGGCGATGACCTCGAGCGCGTGTCGGTACGCCGCGGTCGAGGCCGATTGGTGCGTGCTCACCTCAGGACGCCACCTGGGAGCGGGCGCGGCGGGCGGCGGCCACCAGGTTGGTGAGCGACGCCCGGGTCTCCTTCCAACCTCGGGTCTTCAGCCCGCAGTCGGGGTTGACCCAGAGCCGGTCGGAGCCGAGGGCCTTCACGGCCCGGGCCAGGAGGTCGTCGAGCTCGTCGTCGCCGGGGACACGGGGGGAGTGGATGTCCCAGATGCCGGGCCCGATCTCGTTCGGGTACTCGCGGGCGACGAAGTCGTCGAGCAGCTCCATCTGGGAGCGGGAGGCCTCCATCGAGATGACATCCGCGTCGAGGGCGATGATGGCGTCGAGGATCTCGCCGAACTCGGCGTAGCACATGTGGGTGTGGACCTGGACGGAGTCGGGGGCGGAGCCGGCGGCCAGGCGGAACGACTCGGTGGCCCAGTCGAGGAACGCCGGCTGGTCGGCCTGGCGCAGGGGCAGGCCCTCGCGCAGGGCGGGCTCGTCGATCTGGACGACGGGGATGCCGGCGGCGACCAGGTCGGCGACCTCGTCGCGCAGGGCGAGGGCGAGCTGGCGGGCGCTGGTGGACCAGGGCTGGTCGTCGCGGACGAACGACCAGCACAAGATGGTGACCGGTCCGGTGAGCATCCCCTTCATGGGCTTGTCGGTGAGGCTGGCGGCGTAGGCGCTCCACTCGACGGTCATCGGGGCGGTGCGCACGATGTCGCCGTAGAGCACCGGGGGCTTCACGCAACGGGAGCCGTAGCTCTGGACCCAGCCGTTGGCGGTGGTGACGAAGCCGTCGAGCTGGTCGCCGAAGTACTCGACCATGTCGGTGCGCTCGAACTCGCCGTGGACCAGCACGTCGAGGCCGAGGGCCTCCTGCTCGCGGATGCAGGACTCGGTGGCCT
>CAYQGF010000748.1:0-1259 GCA_964416885.1 uncultured Iamiaceae bacterium | reverse complement strand
CGGTTCGACGCGGTGGTGTTCGACCTGTCGGGGGTCGTGATCGCCTCCGCCTTCGACGCCATCGCCGACCTGGTGCAGGGCCCGGTCACCCGGGACGAGGCCCTGGCCCTCCTGCTCGGCCCCTACGACGAGGACACCGACCACGTCTGGCACCGGGTCGAGCGGGGCGAGGCGCCGATCACCGACTGGGTCACCTGGGTCGGCGGGGAGGCCGAGCGGGCCGGCGTCACCGTCGACTGGGAGGCCTTCGGCTCGATGCTGGGCCGGCTGACGGTGCACGACGTGGTCGTCGACCGGGCCCGGTCGCTGCGGGCCGAGGGCTACCGCACCGCCCTGTGCACCAACAACGTCAGGGAGGGGTCGAGCGCCTGGCGGGAGCTGGTGCCGGTCGACGAGCTGTTCGACGCCGTGGTCGACTCCTCCGCCGTCGGCCTCCGCAAGCCGGATGTCCGCATCTACCGCCACACCCTCGACCTCATCGGGGTCGCCGACCCGGGCCGCGCCGTCTTCCTCGACGACCACCCCGGGAACGTCGCCGGGGCCGAACGGGCCGGCCTGACCGGGCTGCTGGTCGAGGACCCGGCCGCGGCCGTCGCCGCCCTCGACGTCCTGCTGGCGTCGCCCGCCTCCCCCTCGTGACCTCTCACCCAGCGTTGGACGGAACCCCGCAGCATGATGCGGAGTCCGTCCAAAGCTTGCCGTCGCACCTGAGCCCGGGGCGCGGGACGCTCGTCCTCGCCGTCGCCGGGCTGCTGTTCGGCTCGACCTTCCTCGTGATGCAGGACGCGGTCGAGCACGCCGAGCCGACCCCCTTCCTCGGGGCCCGGTTCCTGATCGCCGCGGCGGTGCTGGCGCCGGGAGTACCCCGCCGGCCGGCGCACCCGCGCGAGGTGCCGCTCGGCGTCGCGGCCGGGATGGTCCTCGCCGCCGGCTACCTGTTCCAGACCTTCGGTCTCCGGTCCACCGCCAGCTCGACCTCGGCCTTCATCACCTACCTGCTGGTGGTGATCGTCCCCGTCATCGTGGCCGTGGGGGAGCGGCGCTGGCCCGACCGGCGGACCGTCGTCGGGGTCGTCGTGGCCGTGGTCGGCCTCTACCTGCTATCGGGGTCGGGCGGGACCTCGTTCGGCATCGGCGAGGCCCTGACCCTCGTGGGCGCGGCCTGCTTCGCCGGGCACCTGGTCATGGTCAGCCACGGCGGGGCGCTCGACCCGGTGCGGTTCACCTTCGTCCAGGTGGCGACCGTCGGCGTGGTGTGC
>CAYQGF010000747.1:0-1268 GCA_964416885.1 uncultured Iamiaceae bacterium | reverse complement strand
GCTCGACCCGGTGCGGTTCACCTTCGTCCAGGTGGCGACCGTCGGCGTGGTGTGCACGGTGCCGGGTGCCTTCCTCGGCGGGTTCCGCTTCGGGGCCGACGTCTGGGCGGCCGCCGCCTTCACCGGGGTGTTCGCCACCGCGGTCGCCTTCCTCTGCATGGTCGCCGGCCAGCGGGTGGTGCCGGCCTCCCGGGCCGCCCTGGTGCTGCTGGTCGAGCCGGTGTCGGCCGGGATCCTCGGGGTGGCCACCGGCGAGCAGCTGGGGTGGCGCGGCCTGGCCGGGACGGTGGTGATCCTGGCCGCCATCGCCTGGGTCGAGCTCCTGCCCCTCCTCGCCGGCGAGCGGGACGACGACCCCTTCCTCGAGCCCACCCTCCACGGCTGACGCACCGGTGGGCCCGGGCGCACCCCCTACGCTCGCATCCCGATGGCTGCCGACCCGACCCCGCCGACGCCCGGGCCCGTGGTGCCCGCCGGGCCGCAGAGGATGCTCGACCTGGGCGGGGCGCTCGGGGCCGACATCTGGTGGCTGGAGCAGCTCTTCGCCGTCGCGGGGGGATGGGTCGCGTCGACCCCCGAGGCCGGCGTCCGCACCCACCTGGCCGAGCTGAGCCGGGTGGCCGGCGACCACGCCGTCGCCCTCCGCGGCGTGCTGCCCCGGCCCGCGCCCGTCGACCCTGCGGGCTGGGTCCGGCCGCCCTCGGACCGGGCGGCCCGCATCCCCTCCGACCTGGCCGCGTGCGCCGCCAGCGCCACCCGGCTGGTGGTTGCCCATCGGGTGGTGGTCACCCGGCTGGTCACGGCCTGGGCCATCCCGCTCGGGCCGTCCGCGGTCGGGGTGGCCCGAGCCGTCCGTCACGCCCGGACCGACCTGGCCGACCTCCGTGACGAGGGCGAGGCCCTGCTCCACGTCCTCTTCGGCGCCGATCCGGACCTGGTCGTCCCCACCGCGGTGGCGGCCGCCGAGGTCGAGGCCGTGGTGGCCGCGGCGGGTGCTCGGCCCGCCGGGCCGTCGGCGCTGCCCACCTGATCGCGCTCTGCGTGGTCGGACGACGGCGGTCTTCTCCCTCATCACGCGCTGTCCGTGGCCGATCAATCACCCAGCCGGGTGTGGATCCTGGTGGGGAGGGTATTGACCGTCCCGGTATCCTCAAGGATCAGAGACTTCTGGCCGGTCCCGGCGCCCCGTGCGTCGAGCCCCGGCTGCAACCTGGCCGCGGGTGGTGCCGGGCGACCCGTACGGGCCGGACAGCCCGCCGACCGGCCAC
>CAYQGF010000746.1:0-1271 GCA_964416885.1 uncultured Iamiaceae bacterium | reverse complement strand
CGCGCCGCGCTGGCCGACGAGATCCGCCGGGAAGGTTTCACGGACGTGCTGCTGCACGGTGGGCGGGTCGTCGGGCGGCAGCGCCTCGGCCGTCGCCGGCGGCCTGGTCAGCCTGGCCAGTGGTGGCGACGGCGGCGGCTCGATCCGCATCCCCGCCGGCTACACCGGCCTGCTCGGCATGAAGGGCACCTTCGGGCGCATCACCCGCGGTCCGCACGCCATGAGCCGGCCCAACACGGTGGTCAACGGCAACCTGGCCCGCTCGGTGCGCGACGCGGCCCGCTTCTACGACGTCGTCGCCGGGGTCGACCCCTACGACCCGACCTCGCTCCCGTTCCCGGGCAGCTTCGAGGCCGGCCTCGGCAGCAGCGACCTGAAGGGCCTCAAGGTCGCGGTCGTCCCGAACATCGGCGGTGTCACCCTGGAGCCCGGCGTCGAGGAGCGGATCCGCGAGCGGGCCGCCCTCCTCATCGAGGAGAACGGCATGGTGGCCGTCGACGTCGACGTCCGGCCGCCGAACCTGGCCGCCCAGTGGATGATGGGCAACCTCTCGACCCTGCTGGCCGAGCTGGGCAGCCGGTGGCCGCGCTGCGCCAACGACCTCACCGACGAGGTGGCCATCGGCGTGTGGCTCTCGCAGTCGATGTACAACCTCAACACCGCGGCGGTCGCCGAGGAGATGCGGGTGCAGGCCTACGTGGCCATGGCCGAGGCGTTCGAGGACGTCGACCTGATCATCGCCGCCACCAACCCCGGCCCGGCCTTCCCGGCCGAGTCGAGCACCAGCAACCCGGAGGAGGACCTGATCGACATGGCCAAGTCCTCCAAGGCGTTCAAGTACGCCTTCCGGGGCGCCCTGGGCGGGGTCCGGCTGGCGAGCGCCTTCGCCCCCAAGCTGCCGTCGAAGATCCTCGACTACTTCAGCGCCAAGTTCCCGGACATGGTGAACATGGGCGCCCTGACGATCATCTCGAACATCTACGGCAACCCGGCCGTGTCGATCCCGGCCGGCACCGTCGACGGCCTGCCGGTCGGCATGCAGGTGATGGCCCGCCACCACCGCGACAGCCTGCTGTTCGACGTCGCCCTCGCCGTGGAGCGCAACCACCCGTGGCCGATGGTCGCCCCCGCGGTGGCCGAGGCCGCCGGCATCACCGCCTGAACCTCCCCACCCCCCGAACTTTGAGCGGGTAGGACCGCCCACCGGAACAAGCCACTCAAAGTTCGGCGCGGACGGGACCGGGTCGTGCCGGACCTCTCCTCGGCAGAGC
>CAYQGF010000745.1:0-1273 GCA_964416885.1 uncultured Iamiaceae bacterium | reverse complement strand
AGCGGGTGCGGCCGCCCGCCAGACGGGTGAAGGTGTGGACGTCGGTGGTGAGGGTCACCGTGGCGGGGCCGTCGAGCGTGGGGACGACCGCGGCCCGGCCGTCGACCCGGACGTGGATGGCTCGGGCGGCCTCCCCGGTGAGGGCGAAGGTGACGGTGGCCCCGTCCGGCGCCCCGGCCCTCTTGCCGACGACGAAGCCCATCGCCGTCGCCATCTCGTCCAGGGCCAGGTCCACCGGCGCGCCGGCGAGGTGACCGGGCCGGTCGACGGCGTCGCGGACGTCCTGCTCGTGCATCCACGTGTCGAAGGCCCGGATGCGCATGAACCGGCCGTAGCTGTCGGGGCCGGCCGGGGTGAAGCCCTCGGCGTCCCACTCCTCGTCGGCCATGGCCGCCAGGGCCTCGGCCCGCTGCTCGGTGATGGCGCGGAGCCGGGCCCGGACGGCCGTCGGCGGCTCGTCGGCCAGGGCGACGACCCAAGGCTCGTTCATGGCGCCGATGTCGTTGCGGACGTGGGGGAGGGCGGCCACGTCGACGTCGACGGTCGGCGCCGGCACGCCGGCGAGCAGCGACTCGGTGCCGATGACGTGGGCCACGACGGCCTGGACGTCCCAGCCGGGCAGGGCGGTGGGGAGCGGCCACTCGTCCTCGGTCAGCTGGCCGAGCAGGTCGTCGAACGCGGTCAGGCCCTGGACCACGGCGGCGACGGTGGCGTCCTTCGGCAGGTGGGTCGTCATGGCCGGAACCTACGGGGTCACGGGGTCTCGTTCTGGATGGTGACCCAGTCGCGGGCCTCGAGGTAGGGACGGAAGGTCTCGGCGATCAGGGCCACGTCGCCGGGGCGCTTGGACCGCTGGAGCTCGTAGAGGTGGGGGAACTCCCGCCAGCCGCACACCAGGTCCCACAACCGGACCGCAGCGGGGCCGGTGGGCGGGTCGACCAGCACCGGCCCGAAGAAGGCCTGGCCGTCGTCGAAGATCAGGGTCGGGACGCCCCACCCGCCGACGGCGAGCACCGCCTCGTGCTCGGCCCGGACCTCGTCGTGGGTGGTGGGGTCGGCGATGGCCTCGTCGACCAGCGCCGGGTCGAGGTCGAGCTCGGCCAGCAGGGCCTTGGCCACCGCCGGCTCGTGGGGCTTGCGCCCGTCGACGTGGAGCGCCGCGCCGGCGGCCTCGTACCAGGCGTCGAGGAGGGCGGGGTCGTCGCGCCGGAGCCGGGCGCCGACCCGCATCATCGACCAGCCGTAGGACCACTCCCGCTCCCACGGGTGCTTC
>CAYQGF010000744.1:0-1284 GCA_964416885.1 uncultured Iamiaceae bacterium | reverse complement strand
CGACCTGCGCCGAGCCCCGCACCGCGATCGTCTTCGACCGCTGGTTGGTCTGCGCCGAGGGCCATATCTCCGAACTTTGAGTGGTTCGTTCCGCTCCGCGGTCTTTTGCGCTCAAAGTTCGGAGGTTGCGAGGCCGGAGGTCCAGGCCGCGTAGAGGCGGGCGTAGCGGCCGTCGGGGACGGCGACCAGGTCGGCGTGGGTGCCCAGCTCGGCCAGGCACCCGCCCTCGACCACCCCCACCCGGTCGGCCCGGGCCGCGGTGGTGAGCCGGTGGGCGATCACGATCGTCGTGCGCCCCTCCATCAGCCGTTCGACCGCGGCCTCGACCACCGCCTCCGTGCCCGGGTCGAGCGACGACGTGGCCTCGTCGAGCACCAGCACGGCCGGGTCGGCCAGGGCGGCCCGGGCCATCGACACGAGCTGCTTCTCCCCCGCCGAGAGCCGGCTGCCCCGCTCCCGCACCTCGGTGTCGAGCCCGTCGGGCAGGGCCGCGAAGCGCTCCCGCACCCCGATGGCGTCGAGGGCGGCGTCGACCTCGGCATCGGTGGCGCCGGCCCGGGCGACCCGCACGTTGTCGCGGATCGTGCCGTTGAACAGGAACCCCTCCTGGGGCACCACGGCGATGCGGTCGCGGAGCGAGCCGAGGCTCGCCGAGCGCAGGTCGACCCCGCCGTAGGCGACCGTGCCCTCGCTCGGGTCGTAGAAGCGGGCGATCAGCTTGGCGAGGGTCGACTTGCCGGCGCCGGTGGGGCCGACCAGGGCGATGCGCTCACCCGGGGCGATCTCCAGGTCGACGTCGCGCAGCACCGGGTCGAGGTCGGGCCGGTAGGCGAAGGTCAGGCCCCGGACGGCGATCGCCCCGGCGGCCGGGAGGGCCACGGCATCGGCGGCCTCCGCCACGTCGACCTCGGTGTCGAGCAGGTCGTAGAGCTTGTGCAGCCCGGCCCCGGCCGACTGGATCTGGTTGAACAGCTGCGAGAGCTGCTGCACCGGGTCGAACAGGTTCGACAGCGACAGCACGAACAGGGCGACGGTGCCGACCGTGAGGCTGCCGTCGACCACCAGCCGGCCCCCCACCCAGACGACCAGGGCGGTGGCACCGGTGCCGGCGATCTCGATCACCGGGAGGTACCAGGCCTGCACCCACACCGACTTCATGTGGGCGCCGTAGAGGGTGCGGTTGCGACGGCCGAAGCGCTGGGTCTCGGCCCCCTCTCGCCCGTAGGCCTGGATGACCCGCACCCCGCTGATGCCCTCCTGGAGGTGCGACAGCACCAGGCCGAT
>CAYQGF010000743.1:0-1292 GCA_964416885.1 uncultured Iamiaceae bacterium | reverse complement strand
TGGCCCGGCTGGAGGGCCGGGTCGCCCTGGAGGAGCTGCTGGCCCGGCACCCGGCCTGGGAGGTCGACCGCGCCGGCGCCGTCCAGCTCCACACCTCGACCGTGCGGGGCTGGTCCCGCCTCCCCGTCGCCGCCTGAGCCCGCGCCGGGCCCGTTCCTGCGGCAGTTGTCGAGCAAGACCGCTCGTAGCTGCCGCAAGTTCGGGGGTTTCGGGGAGTCGACCGGGGGACCGGCGGGGTCGTTACCGTGGCCGCTCGGAACGCCGCTCCGACGGTCGGGGAGGCGAGGAGCGGAGCGATGTCGACGACCAACGGATGGAGCCACGCCGACGTGTGGGAGGCGGTCGCGGCCCGCTTCCCCGACGAGCCGGCCCTCGTACACGACGGGGTGGTCACCACGTGGGCCGACTTCGACCACCGGGCCGACGGCGTGGCCCGGGCGTTGCTCGCCGCCGGGTTGGGCCAGCAGGCCAAGGTCGCCCAGTACCTCTACAACGGCCCCGAGTACCTCGAGTCCTTCTTCGCCGCCTTCAAGGTCGGCCTGGTGCCGGTCAACACCAACTACCGCTACACCGGGCCCGAGCTGGAGTACCTGTGGCGCAACGCCGACGTCGAGGCCGTCGTCCTCCACGGCGACCTGGCCGCCACCGCGGCGGAGGTCCGGCCCTCGGTGCCGGCGGTGAAGCTGTGGCTGTGGGTCGACGCCGGTGACGGGTCGACCTGCCCCGACTGGGCCGTGCCCTACGAGCAGGCCGCCGCCAGCGGGGTGGCGGGCGAGCACGCCGTCGGGCCGTGGGGCCGCTCCGGCGACGACCTGATCCTGCTCTACACCGGCGGCACCACCGGTCACCCCAAGGGCGTGATGTGGCCACAGGAGACGCTGTTCCGGATGCTGGAGGACAGCAACGGTCGCCCCGTGCCCGCGACCGGTGAGCCGGCCGACCCCGCCGCCCGGGTCGCCGGCTTCGCCAAGCCCGGGCCCCGGGTCCTCCCGGCCCCGCCGCTGATGCACGGCACGGCCATGTGGTTCGCCCTGCCCGCCCTCAACGCCGGCGGCTCGGTCGTCACCACCTCCGACCGCCGCTTCGACCCGGCCCGCCTGCTCGACACCCTGGTCGACCAGCAGGTGAAGGGCATCTGCATCGTCGGCGACGCCTTCGCCCGGCCGCTGGCCGATGCCCTCGACGCCGCGCCCGACCGCTGGGACCTGGGCCACGTCCGGGTGATCTTCTCCTCCGGCGCCATGTTCAGCGCCGCCACCAAGGCCCGCCTGCTGGCCCACGCCCCGAAGGCG
>CAYQGF010000742.1:0-1293 GCA_964416885.1 uncultured Iamiaceae bacterium | reverse complement strand
CCGTCGCCCGGCCCCTCGTCGCCGGCCAGGTCGGTCGTATAGGTGGCGGTGTCGCCGTTGCAGGTCTCGGCGCTGAAGCAGGCGCCGCCGCCGTTCAGGTAGAAGAGGACCTTCTCGGGGTCGCCCCGACGGACCCAGTAGTGGAACGGTGACCCGTCGCTGCACTGGCACGAGGCCGGGGCCCGTACCTGTTCCCACCCCGTCGCGGCCGGGGCCGTGCCGTCGGGCCCGGCCGCGTCGGCGGTCACCGCGGTGTCGTCGAGACCGGTGGCGTCGTCGGGCGGGGCCACTTCGTCCGCCGCCGTGGTCGGGGCGGCCGTGTCGCCGCCGTCGTCGGTGCCGCACGCGGCGCTGGCGAGCAGGCCGATCGCGGCGAGGGCGGCAAGGACGGTGCGCCAGGTCCGGGACATGGCGCCATCGTGGCCCACTGGCGCCGTCCTAGCCACGCAGGACGACGCTCGCCTCCGCCGTGACCGAGCGGAACGTCAGCGACTCCTGGAGGTAGAGGTCGACCTGGTGGGCGTCGTGCGCGGCGTAGCCGATCGACAGGTCCTGGCCGAGGTGCAGCTCGTGGTCCCCGCCCCGGCCCGAGACCAGGAGCCCGCCGGTGAGCGCCGGCGCCCAGATGATCTCGCCGTCGCCCAGCACCCGTTCGAGGTGGGAACGGATCGGGTAGCCGTGGTCGGTCGACTCGGCGACCGCGGTGTAGGCGTCGGCTGACAGCAGCAGGCTGTAGGGACCGGCGACCCCCTCGAGGCGGAGGGCGTTGAGGGCCCGGGCCACGGCGTCGGGCATCTCGTCGGGGTCCGACGGGAGGGCGATGGCGTCGTTGGAGCTGGCCGCCGGGATGCCGACGATGCCGGCCGCCGGCACCCCCGCGAAGAGGGCGTGGTCCTCGGCCAGGGCGATGCGCGTCGCCGCGTCCTTGACCGGCTGCCAGTCGGAGTCGACCGATCCGCGCTCGACGTCGTCGACCGCCTGGCGGGACACCGAGAACGGCACCCGCAGCTCGACGAGGGGCAGGGCGGTGCGCACCCGGGCCACGACCCCGTCGGCGAGGGGCACCTCGTCGGGGCTGAGGTGCCCGGTGCCGACCGCGGCCAACGTCGGCCCGGACGGCCCGATCACGTCGACGACCCGGCGGCCGGCCACCTGACGGGTGAAGGTGCGGCGGGCCTCCTCCTCGATCTCCGCCCAGGCGGCGTCGGAGATGGGGGCCAGGTCTCGGTGCAGGTTGTTCACGATGGTGCGCTCCTGGTGGTCCTGAGGCTGCCGATGCCGAGCGACCCGTCC
>CAYQGF010000741.1:0-1302 GCA_964416885.1 uncultured Iamiaceae bacterium | reverse complement strand
CAGCGGGCGAGGATGTCGTTGCGGTTGGACCCGATGACCAGCCGGTCGACGTCGAGCCCGCTGGGTCGACACCGGCGTCATGGCGGTCGAGGGCGTCGAGCCCAGCCTCAGCCCGAGCATGGACATCCAGGTGTCGAGCAACGTCGAGCGCTACCTGTGGGAGCTCTACGGCCGGAGCGGCTCGGTGGTGGCGGAGGCCATGGCCACGTTCCGGTCGACCGGCCGGCTCGACATCGGCGAGGCCCGGATGGACCGGCTGCGGGGCCTGTTCTCGGCGGCCGCCGTCGACGACGAGGCCACCCTGGCCGAGATCCGCCGGGTGTACGAGGCCGACGGCCTCCTCGTCGACCCCCACACCGCGGTCGGCATCGCCGCGGCCCGGGCCGTCCCCCTCGACCCCGACGTGCCCCGGGTCGTGCTGGCCACGGCCCACCCGGCCAAGTTCCCCGACGCGGTCGAGGCCGCCACCGGCGTCCGGCCGGCCCTGCCCGACCACCTGGCCGACCTGCTCGACCGCCCCGAGCACGTCGTCCCCCTGGCCGACGACTCCGCCGTCCTGGCCGACTACCTCCGCGCCGAGCTGCTCTGACCCCTCTGCGCCCGCCAGCCCCCGAACTTTGAGCGGGTAGGACCGCTCAGCGGAACAAGCCACTCAAAGTTCGCGCTGATCTGGCCCTCAGCGGGGCCGGAACCGTGCGATGTCGGTGGCGATGGCCGCCGTCGTGTCGTCGTCGAGGTCGGCCCGCGCCGCGAAGGTGGGCCACTCCGCCACGACGGCGAGGACCTCACGCACGATCCGCCGGTGCGCCGGGACGTCGTTGCGCTCGCCCACGGCCCGGAGGTCGTCGAGCGCGATGTCCTCGAACCGGCCGTCGACCGCCATCAGGTGGCGGCTCGTCCACCGGCTGGTGGGGCTGTGGGCGTGGGTGACGTCGTAGGCCGGCGCCAGCTCCCAGTCGCCGCCCTCCCGCCGGAGGAAGGCCAGGTTCTTGGTGTGGTCGTCGCGGTTGACCGCCGCCACGTTGAACACCATCCGGCGGTAGGCCTGGGCCAGGTCGTCGGGGCCGAGCCCGAGGCGCACCACGGCCTGGAGGTACTGGTCGTAGCCGTGGGTCGCCAGCATGTTGAAGTCGAGGTGGGCCAGCGCGCAGAGCGAGATGACGTGGTGCCGGGCACCGTCGGGGCCACGGTCGAAGCGTCGGGTCATGAAGTGCCGGCGGGGGCCCTCGGCCAGCAGCTGGCACTCCTCCATGGTGATGCCGGCTGCCGTCGCCATCAGGTGGTAGGCGAACTCGATCCGCC
>CAYQGF010000740.1:0-1309 GCA_964416885.1 uncultured Iamiaceae bacterium | reverse complement strand
ACGGTGCCCTCGCTGTTCGAGGTCCACCCCGGCACCGAGGCCCTGGAGCGCGAGGTGTTCGACATGTTCGGCATCGTCTTCGAGGGCCACCCCGACCTGACCCGGATCCTCATGCCGGAGGACTGGGAGGGCCATCCGCTGCGCAAGGATTACGCCGTCGGGCGCATCCCGGTGCAGTTCAAGGGCGACCCGGGACCGAGGTAGGAGCGGCCATGACGGCGACCGAGGATCCACATCTCACGGCCGAGGGACCGCAGGAGATGGTCTCCCGCGACCTCGCGGGCGGTGTCGAGGTGCTGCGCGAGCTGGGCTCGGTGCTGCGCTACTCGGAGGCCGAGGTGGCAGCCATGGGCGACCTCGACGACGCCGACGAGGCCACCACCACGATCATGAACATGGGGCCGCAGCACCCGTCGACGCACGGCGTGCTCCGGCTGATGCTCGAGCTCGACGGCGAGACGGTGCTCCGCACCAAGCCGGTCATCGGCTACCTGCACACCGGGATGGAGAAGACGGGCGAGCAGCTCACCTACCTCCAGGGCCCCACCAACGTCACGCGCATGGACTACGCGTCGCCGCTGTTCAACGAGCTGGCGTTCTCGCTGACCACCGAGAAGCTCCTCGGCGTCGAGGCCCCCGAGCGGGCCACGTGGATCCGGATGCTGCTGTGCGAGCTCAACCGCATCAGCTCGCACCTGCTGTTCCTCGGCACCAACGGCATGGACCTCGGCGCCGTGTCGATGATGATCTACGGCTGGCGGGAGCGGGAGGAGACCCTCCGGGTCCTGGAGATGATCACCGGGCTCCGGATGAACCACAACTTCATCCGCCCGGGCGGGGTGGCCGCCGACCTGCCCGACGGGTGGGAGGAGAAGGTCCAGGCCCTGCTCGACACCATCCCGGCCCGGCTCGACGAGTACGAGGTGCTCCTCACCGACCAGCCGATCTACCGCGACCGGCTCCAGGGCGTGGGCGTGATCACCACCGAGGAGGCCATCGCCCTCGGCGCCACCGGCCCGATCCTGCGGTCCACCGGCTACGCCTGGGACCTCCGTCGGGCCATGCCGTACCTGGCCTACGACGAGGTCGACTTCGACGTGATCGTCGGCACCTACGGCGACTGCTTCGACCGCTACTCGATCCGCCTGGCCGAGGTCCGCGAGTCGCTGCGGATCGTCGAGCAGATCCTGCACAAGATCCCGGGCGGCGACTACCGGGTGCAGGACAAGAAGGTCACCCCGCCGCCCCGGGCCCGCATCGACGAGTCGATGGAGGCCCTGATCCACCACTTCAAGATCTTCACCGAGGG
>CAYQGF010000739.1:0-1317 GCA_964416885.1 uncultured Iamiaceae bacterium | reverse complement strand
CGCCATGTTCAGCGCCGCCACCAAGGCCCGCCTGCTGGCCCACGCCCCGAAGGCGATCGCCATCGACAACCTGGGCTCGTCGGAGTCCGGCGGGCTGGGCCAGGCCCGGGCCGACGCCACCTCGGCCGGTGCCACCGCCCGGTTCTCGGTCGGCGAGACCACCCGGGTGGTCGACGACGACGGCCGCGACGTCGAGCCGGGCTCGGGCCAACGGGGCCGCCTGGCCGTCACCGGCTTCATCCCGGTCGGCTACTACGGGGACCCGGTCAAGACGGCCGAGACCTTCCTCGCCATCGACGGGCGCACCCACGTCGTCGCCGGCGACTGGGCCGAGGTCGAGGCCGACGGCACCATCCGGCTCCTGGGGCGCGGGTCGGTCTGCATCAACACCGGCGGCGAGAAGGTCTTCCCCGAGGAGGTCGAGGAGGCCCTCAAGGAGCAGCCCGGCGTGGCCGACGCGGTGGTGGTCGGAGTGCCCGACGACCGCTTCGGTGAGGTCGTGGTCGGCGTGATCGAGGTGGCCGACGACGCCCCGTCCGACGACGACCTGCGTGCTGCTCTCCGAGACCAGCTCGCCGGCTACAAGGTCCCCCGCCGGCTGGTGCGCCACCCGATCGGTCGCGCCCCCAACGGCAAGGCCGACTACGCCCGCCTCCGCACCCTCGCCGTCGACACACTTGGTGTCTGACACCGAGTGTGGTGACGTCGGTCACGGGGTGAACGGCTCCCTGCCCATCTGGTCGCGGACGGTGACCACCGGGGGGTTGGTGAGGGTGCGGCGCTGCCAGTTGGCCCCGTCGACCACGAGGGTGTGGCCGGAGATGAACCGGCCGTAGGGCGAGGCCAGGAACGTCGCCGCCCACCCCAGCTCCTGGCGCTGGCCGACCCGGAGGGCGGGCTGGCAGGCGTCCTTGTCGGAGGTGCGGGCCAGGTTGCCCTGGATGTCGCCGGTCATGTCCTCGTGGGGGAACAGCCCTGGCACCAGCCCGTTGACCTGGATGCCGTACGGCCCCCACTCCACGGCCAGGGTCTCGACCAGGTTCTTGACCCCGGCCTTGGCCGCCGCGCTGTGGGCGAACCCGGGCCCGCCGGTCCACGCGTACGAGGCGCCGACGTTGATGATCGACGCCGGGGTGCCGGCGCCGAGATGGCGGCGGCCGAACTCGCGGGTCACGAAGTACGTGCCGTTCAGCGTGATGTCGACGACGGTGCGCCAGGCGTTGGGCGACATGTCCTCGGCCGGCACCGGGAAGTTGGCGGCGGCGTTGTTGACCAGCACGCCGGGGAGCCCGAAGGCCGCCTCGGCGGCGTCGACCA
>CAYQGF010000738.1:0-1333 GCA_964416885.1 uncultured Iamiaceae bacterium | reverse complement strand
GGGCTCCTCGCCAACAACCTGGCCGGCATCGCCACCATCCGGGCCTTCACCGCCGAGGAGCGCGAGGTCGAGCGGGTCGAGGCCGCCAGCCAGGGCTACCGGGACGCCAACGGCGAGGCGATCCGGCTGTCGTCGGCGTTCATCCCCCTGATCCGCATGGCGATCCTGGTCGCCTTCACCGCCACCCTGCTCGTCGGCGGCCGGGCCGCGCTCCGTGGCGACCTCAACATCGGCATCTTCTCGGTGCTCGTCTACATGACCCAGCGGCTGCTGTGGCCGTTGACCCGCCTGGGCGAGACCTTCGACCTCTACCAGCGGGCCATGGCCTCCACCCGTCGCATCCTCGACCTGCTGGCCATCGAGCCCACGATCACCCCGGGAGCGGCGACGCTGCCGCCCGACGGGGAGGGCGACGTCCGCTTCTCCGCCGTCGACTTCTCCTACGCCACCCCCGCCGACGGGGGAGGCGACCAGGCCGGCGCGCCGGCCGACGGGTCACCGGTGCTGCGCGGGTTCGACCTCCACGTGCCGGCGGGCGAGACCCACGCGATCGTCGGAGCCACGGGGGCCGGGAAGTCCACCGTGGTGAAGCTGCTGCTCCGGCTGTACGAGCCGACCGGCGGGACGATCACCATCGACGGCGTCGACGTGCGCGACCTCACCTTCGGGGCGCTGCGGGGGGCGATGGGCTACGTCGGCCAGGACGTCTTCCTGTTCCAGGGGACGGTGCGGGAGAACGTGGCCTACGGGCAGCCCGACGCCACCGAGGCCGAGGTGGTCGAGGCGTGCCGGCGGGCCGAGGCCGACGCCTTCGTGCGGGACCTGCCCCAGGGCTACGACACGATCGTCGGCGAGCGGGGCCAGAAGCTCTCCGGCGGTCAGCGCCAGCGGCTGTCGATCGCCCGAGCGATCCTGCGGGGCCCCCGCATCCTGGTGCTCGACGAGGCCACCTCGGCCGTCGACAACGAGACCGAGGCCGCCATCCAGCGCTCCCTGGAGGCGGTCGGCCGGGACCGCACGGTGATGGTCATCGCCCACCGGCTCTCGACGGTGCGCCACGCCGACCGCATCCACGTCCTGGAGGCGGGCCGGGTCGTCGAGTCCGGCACCCACGACGAACTGGTCGTGGGCGGCGGGCTCTACGCCGCCCTGTGGCGGGTCCAGACCGGCGAGGTCGAGCTCTCCGCCGACGCCTGAGGAGGGCGGGCGACCGGGCCGGGAGCGGTCAGGAACCGGGGGGTGGGGCCGGGGGCTCCCAGCCCGCGGCGACGTCGGCCGGGGCCTGACCGCTCCCGGCCCGGTCGCCCGCCCTCCTCAGGCGTCGGCGGAGAGC
>CAYQGF010000737.1:0-1347 GCA_964416885.1 uncultured Iamiaceae bacterium | reverse complement strand
TCGACGACGTACTTGAGCCGGGCGTGGTCGCGGTTGGTGCGGTTGCCGTGGTCGCGGTGGAGCTCGACGACCGCCTCGCAGGTCGCCACCAGCTCGTCGGGCGGGACCGTGGTGAGCGGGGTCGCCAGCCGGGGGTACGTCTCGGGCTTGGTGTGCGTCTTGCCCTGGCCGCCGCCGACGAGGAGCGTGAAGGCGGTGATGGTGTCGCCGTCGACCACGGGCACGACGGCGAGGTCGTTGATCAGCACGTCGGTGCAGTTGTCACCGGGGGCCGAGAACCCGATCTTGAACTTCCGGGGCAGGTACACCCGCCCGTACAGCGGCTCCTCCTCGGGGGTGCCGGTGACGTCGTCGGGCGGGCCGGCGGTGACGGCGTGCTCGCCGTCGACCCAGATGTCGTAGTAGCCGCGCGACCTGGGCTTGAAGTGGGCGGAGACGTGCTGCGCCCAGGCCCGCAGCTCGGCCCGGCACCCGGTGGGGAGCGGCGCCGGGCAGGCCGTGGTGTTGCGGACCACGTCGCCGCACGCCGCCAGGGTGGTGACCGCCACCTCGTTGAGGGTGTGGACCAGCTCGTACAGGTCGGCCTTGGCGACCCGGTGGAACTGGACGTCCTGCCGGGTGGTGACCCGCAGGGTGCCGTTGCCGACGGCGTCGGCCAGCTTGTCCATCACCAGGTACTGCTCGGCGGTCAGGACGCCGCCGGGGATGCCGGTGCGGACCATCTGGAAGGCATCGGGGGGCAGGCCGGCCTTGCGCCGGGCGGCACGGGTGTCGCGGTCGTCCTGCGAGTAGGTGCCGTGGAACTTGAGGGTGAGGGCCGAGTCGCCGGAGAACGTCGCCTCCTCGTTGCCGACCTCGGCGGCGATCGTCGCCCGCAGCTGGCGGCTGCGGGCCTTTGCCTGTTCCACCTTCGAGCCGGGCACCTCGTCCGCCGTCGAGGGGCCCGGCCCGTCGGTCGTCGCCATGAGTGGAGCGTCCCCTCGGTCAGGCCGGCTGGGGGGTGTAGCGCAGGTACGGCTTGAGCGTGCGGAAGCCCTTGGGGAACTTCTCGGTGGCCGCGGCGTCGTCGATGGCCGGCGAGATGATCACCTCGTCGCCCACGTTCCAGTTCACCGGGGTCGACACGCTGTGGGCCGAGCTGAGCTGGAGGGCGTCGAGCACCCGCAGGATCTCGTCGACGTTGCGGCCGATGGCGGCCGGGTAGGTCAGCGTGAGCTTGACCTTCTTGTCGGGGCCGATGATGAAGACGGTGCGCACCGTCAGCGTCTCCAGCGCCTTGGGGTGGATCATCCCGTACAGCGTCGCCACCGTGCGGTCCTCGTCGCCGACCAGCGGGTAGTTCAGGGC
>CAYQGF010000736.1:0-1348 GCA_964416885.1 uncultured Iamiaceae bacterium | reverse complement strand
CCAGCGATCCGGAAGCATGGGCCGGGTAACTGATGATGCCCGATATCAGTAAACAGATGGTCAGTATTTTTTTCATGATTAAGTGTTTTTACCCTGGTTCTTTTTCTCCTTTATTAATTATTAAGCAGGAACAGGCCTAATTTTCCTGTTCCTGCCTGATAAATTTATTCCCACCCGGGGTTTTGGGTAAGAGAGGAGTTAAGCGCCAGTTCCTGTGTCGGGATAGGATACAGGTACAGCCTGTTATTCCAAACCCTGGTGAAACCAGGATAGAGCACCCTGTATTGTCCTGTTGCAGGATCCCGGGCTCCGAGGTAAGTTTTGGGGTTTTCAAGTAATTTCCCGGCTTTCCAGCGCATCAGGTCTTCCCAGCGTTTCCCTTCTCCCGACAGTTCGATTCTTCTTTCCCTCCTTATTTCATTCAGGAGCGGGGAAATGGGTACCTCCCATTTAGGCCAGTTAGGATCGGTAAAGCCTACGTCGGCTTTCATACCAGGCATTCCGACCCTTGCACGCAACAGGTTGACCGACTTGTCGAGCACCTCCTGGGTCGCTTCTCCCAGCTCGGCTTTTGCCTCTGCATAGCTGACGAGTATTTCTGCGTAACGATAGATAAAATTATCAATGATACACTGGTTTTGCAGACGGTCTCTTTCGTAGGAAGAGTAGCCTTTTATGATATAGTAGCTGGTGGTCACGTAGTTATTGTCAAATTCGGGCATCGGCCTGTATTCCACAGAACCATCTTCATAGATTCTGTAGATCCTGTCTTTGTTGTAGATAGATTGCTGCATCCGGGGATCTCGGTTAACAAACTCGTCGCCAAATTCCTGGTCCCCGTTATATAAGGGACTTACGCCGATAGGCAACCCGTCTGTACACAGGTAGCTTTCCACAAAATCCTTGGTATAGCCGGTACGCTGCTCGCCCAGGGCTCGTACGTCGTTGTGCATCCGCTTGGCTTCCAGGAAGCGCTGTACCATAATTCCTTCCGGGTTTCCCTGGAGTTCATATTGTACAAAAAGATCAAAATAGTCGGAGTCAGGCTTCCCGGTCGAATAAATACTGAAACGGCCGGAATTGATAATTTGCTCGGAGGCACTTGCGGCTTCCCTGAGAAGGTTTTCGTAGTCCCCCAACCCGTGATATTTTCTATAGGTACCTTCAAACAACGCAACTTCTACTTTCAAAGAAAGTGCCGCATATTTGGTCAGCCGGTCGGCGGGCGAAGTCTCGGGGAGGTTGCTGATCGCAAAATCCAGTTCCTTGAGCACATTTGCAATTACTACCGTCCGGGAATCCCGCGGCTTTTCCAAACCGTCCGAATCCACTCCAAGCGCCGCGTCAA
>CAYQGF010000735.1:0-1348 GCA_964416885.1 uncultured Iamiaceae bacterium | reverse complement strand
CGGGCCCGGTCGAAGCCGGCCATGGCGATCGGGTGGGCCATGTCGAGCACGCTGCGCAGGTCGCCGGCCCCCGTCGCCCGGGCGAAGCGGACGTGGTAGTCGAGGTCGAAGTTGGGGTCGGTCTCCCACCGGGGCGGCGCGATCGACAGGGGGTTGGCCCGCACCCGCTGGCGGAGCCGGGGGACGATCCGGCTGCCCCGGTCGAGCAGGTGGCGGAGCCGGTCGTGGTCGGGCGCTCGGTCGAGGACGGCCACCGCGGTGATCGTCGACCGCAGCATGGCGTCCTTCTCGATGGTCCACATGAGCGCGTCCGAGTCGCTCATCCGGCTCTCGTACCGCAGCTCACCCATGGGTTGAGGGTCTACCAGTCGGGCGCCCCGACCGGCAGACGTGGGCCCGAGCGCGATCGTAGGCGGAGGGCCGCCGGCCCGGCGCAGCCGCTGGGGAGCCCGAGGGGCCTCCCCTCGGACGAAGCCGATCGTCGCCGAGGCACGAGGCGTCGTCGGCTGGGGCTCTCGGTGCGAGCGCAGCGAGCGCCATCAGTTCGGACCGAACGGCGCGAGCGCCAGCGAGCGAGCGAGCGAGGCCGAGGACTATCCGTTGCAGGTCCTCGCGCCGCTGTCGCGGTAGGTGGCCCGGACGGAGTCCTGGGCGGTGCGGCCGTCGGCGAAGTGGATGGTGCGCTGGGTGGTGACGGTGGTGCACGAGGCCCCGTTGCGGGCCTCGGTCTGGCCCGTCTGCTCGCCGTAGGCGTACTGCGTGGAGTACAGGGTGACGGTGACGCTGGTGTCGGTGTAGCTGGTCCAGACCAGGATCCCGTACGGGGTGTCGTTCTTGAACTGGAGGTCGGGGTGCTCGTAGCCCATGGTGGCCTCCCGGCCCCGCGGGTAGCGGTCGAAGTGCTCCGAGTGGGCCTGGTACTCGCCGAACGGGAGGCCGGCGAAGAAGGCGGCGTTGAAGGTCGTCGTGGCGAACTGCGAGACGCCGCCGCCGATCTCGTCGACGTGCTCGCCGTTGCGGATGGCTCCCGCCGACACGAACCCCTTGGCCTCGGTGCGCTGGCCCACGACGCCGTTCATGGAGAAGGTCTCGCCCGGCAGGACCACGGTGCCCCGGACGATGTCGGCGATCCGGTGGATGTTGGTGACCCGGGACTGGCCTGCCGGGAAGTAGGTCGTGAACGACTTGACCTGGGCCTGGCCCTTCCACTCGGTGGTGGTGCCGACCGGCTCCCGGATGCCGAGCGCCTCGGCCTCCGCCGTGGTCAGCTCGGGCTCCTGGGTCACCGGCTCGAGCTCGAGCGAGTGCTGGTTGGCCCGGAGGGCGTTGGCGATCAGGCTCGAGGCGT
>CAYQGF010000734.1:0-1370 GCA_964416885.1 uncultured Iamiaceae bacterium | reverse complement strand
TGGCCGAGGCCACCATCTGGAAGCTCCTGCTCAGCGAGGCCCTCCACGGCGACGGGACGGCCCGAGAGGTCGGGACCGACCTGCTCGCCATGCTGGAGGCCGGCCTGCGCGACGCCCTCCCCCGGCTGTTCCCCGAGCTCGCGGTCGACGTCGAGCTGGCCGCCCGGGTCATGACCTCCACCATGATCACCCTCCTGGTCGAGGCCAGCCTCCTCCCCCCCGACGAGGTCCACGGCCGGGCCGAACGACGCGCCCGCGACCTGGCCGCGCTCCTCCTCCCACCGACCTGAGCCGGCCCTCGGTGACGGGCTACTCCTCCGACGAGAGGCTCGCGGTGAAGCGGTCGGCCGCGGGGAGGTCCGGGTCGGTCGGGACGGCCGGGTCCGGGGCGACAGCGGAGAGAGCGGCGCCGACCTCGCCCGCCGTGCTCCCGTCCAGGGCCGCCAGGGGACCGTCCTCGACGACACCCTGCACCGTGTCGTCGTCGGCGACGACGAGCACGAACGGCCCGCTCATCGGGCCCCGGTCGTCGGTGTCGTACTCGACCAGCCCCAGCAGGTAGCGCCGGCCCTCCTCCAGCGGCGGCTGGTCGCAGGCCGCGACCGGCTCCCCCTCGTCGGTGCCGTACCAGGCGAAGCTCACCCGGTCGGGCACCTCCCGGCCCCGGGGCGAGGCCCACACCACCTCGTCGACCCGGAGCGTCACCTCCCGTCCCGTCTCCAGGATCGTCAC
Source organism: uncultured Iamiaceae bacterium (assembly GCA_964416885.1). Classification (GTDB taxonomy): domain Bacteria; phylum Actinomycetota; class Acidimicrobiia; order Acidimicrobiales; family Iamiaceae; genus Iamia. The sequence continues at coordinate 638 of CAYQGF010000734.1, read as the reverse complement.
GACCGCGACCTCGTCGGCGTAGGTCACCAGGTCCTGGAGCGTCGAGGACGGGAGGATGTAGTCGGCGCCGGCACAGATCGCCTGCTGCTGGTCGTCGTCGCCGCACCCCACCAGGGCGAGCCCTGCCACCACCGTCAGCAGCGCCATCGGCACCCGTCGCATCGAGCCCTCCTCGTCGTCGGGACGGTAGACGTCGGCCGGGTGACGTCGGTTCCCCGCATGGCCCGGAGGCTCGGACCGCACGTAGCCTTCCGGGGTGGCCGATGACGACGACGCCCGGGGGGCCACGGCCACTGCGGCCGACGCCGACCGGGCCGACGCCGACCCCGAGGCCCCACCGGCCCGTCGGCGGGCGCTCGACGGGCGCACCCTGGCACTCTGCGCCCTGGTCGCCCTGATCGCCGCCGTCCTCGCCGGGCTGGTGACGGCGCGGCTCACCGACGACGACGAGCCCGAGAGCGGGCAGGGATCGCTCACCGCAGCGGTCTCGGTGCCCGACATCGGCCTGCGCACCCTCGACGGCGAGGGCGAGGTCAGCCTGGCCGCCTACGCGGGACAGCCGGTGGTCGTGAACTTCTGGGGGTCCTGGTGCGTCCCCTGCGTCGAGGAGATGCCCGACCTCCAGCGGGTGCACGAGT
>CAYQGF010000733.1:0-1390 GCA_964416885.1 uncultured Iamiaceae bacterium | reverse complement strand
GAGGTGCGGGCCAAGGAGATCTGTCGGACGTGCCCGGTCAAGCAACCCTGTCTGGACTACGCCCTCAAGATCCGTGAGAACCACGGGATCTGGGGCGGGCTGAGCGAGGCCGAACGCCGCAACCTGGTCGCCGCTCAGGCCTGACGGGCCTCCACCACCAGCGTCTGCACCGCGAGGCCGATCCGGCCCCGCTCGTCCCACAGCGCGGTCTCGGTGCTGCCCACGCCGGCGGCGTCGACCCGGGTGGTGGCGGCGATGCCGATCGTCTCGCCCACCGGCTCGCGCCCCAGGGTCACGGTGATGTCCGGGTTGATGAAGGTGTGGCTGGCGTGGGGCACCGCGGCCGACACCCCGTTGCCGAAGTCGGCGGCTGCCGTGACCCGCTGGAGCGGCGACGGGGCCTCGCCGGCCACCACCGGCACCCGGAGGCGGATCCAGTCGACCGCCGGGCCGAGGTCGAGGAACGAGCCCTCGACGAAGGCGTGCTCCACCGCATCGAGGTGGAACGCGGCGCCGTCGTAGGTGACCCACGACGTGGGGGTGGCGGGACCGGGCGGCGCCGGGGGCGGGTCCTCGGGCAGCACCGCGCCGCGGAGGTCGAGGGGCTCGGGCCGCACCCGGATGGCGACCAGCGTGGCCCGTACCAGTCGGCGCCCGGCCTCGTCGTGCAGGGTGAGCTCGGCGGTGCGCACCGACCGGCCGGGCCGGGTGACCTCGGCCGCGACCGTCAGCGGCCCCAGCCCGACCGGACGCTCCAGCTCGTCGGTCAGCCGCACGGGCTGGAAGGCCGGGTCGCCAGGGCCGGCGGCGTCGGCCAGTGCCGACTCCAGGCCCCGGGCCGCCAGGGCGGCCACCGGCCCGCCGTGGAGGGCGTTGGGGTCCCACGGCCCTCGGGCCAGCTCGGTGGCCTGCAGTCGCTCGCCTGGCTCGCTCGGCTGGCGCCTCGCCGGGCGGTCCGGGCCGAGCACGGTGAACAGGGCGTCGCTCATGCCCTCGAAGGCTACGGGCACCGTTCTGGGAGCGGATCCGGTCGCTCCAGCGACCACTTCTGCTCCCAGAACGGGGTCGGTCAGGTGGGAGCGGGGGGCTTGGTGAGGACCTCGTCGACCAGGCCGTAGGCGACGGCCTCGTCGCCGCGCAGGATGAAGTCCCGGTCGATGTCGCGCGCCACCTCCTCCGGGAGCCGGCCGGTGTCCTCGGCCAGGGCCTGCACCATCCGCTCCCGCAGCAGGACCATCTCCTTGACCGCCAGCTCCAGGTCGGTCGACTGGCCCTGGGCGCCGCCGTGGGGCTGGTGGATCAGGACCCGGGCGGTCGGCAGGGTGAAGCGCTTGCCCCGGGCGCCGCCGGCCAGGATCACCGCGGCGGCCGAGGCGGCCTGGCCGATGCA
>CAYQGF010000732.1:0-1398 GCA_964416885.1 uncultured Iamiaceae bacterium | reverse complement strand
GCCCACCATCGGCGTCGCGGCCCAGGGCGGCCACGCACAGCTCGGTGCCGTCCCACGGCATGCGGGGGTGCGCCCAGCGCAGCCAGGCCAACCGGCCCGGCCCCCGGGCCGGCGAGCCGTAGAAGTCGGCGCCGGTCGCGAGCACCCGGACCGCGGCCGGGTCGGACGCCGCCGAGCCGTCGGTGGGGACCGCGACCAGGTCGTGGCGGGCCTCGCTCGCCGAGACGGGGACGTCGGCCTCGCCCGGGTGGGCCTCCCGGACGCACACGACCCAGGCGTGGTCGAGCGCCACCACGTCGCCGTAGCGCAGGCCCCGGGCCGCGGCGGGCTCCGGGGTCAGGGGCAGGGGCGGCACCGAGGGGTCGTCGGCGACCACCCGGTACAGGCGCTGGTCGTCCCAGTGGGCGAACACCACCACGCCGCTCTCGACGCACCAGGCGCCGCCGCCGTACTCGTACAACCCGGTGCGGACGTTCCATGGCGCGGCCACGATGTCGCGGGTCGACCCGTCGACGCGGCGGCGCACCAGGGCGATGCGGCCGCCGTCGTCGGGGCGGGACTCGGTCCACCAGATGTCGTCGGCGTCGACCCGGACCTCGCCGACGGACGAGGCCCCAGCCACCAGGTCCTCGATGCCCAGCGGCGACGGCCAGGTGCCGTACGGCCGGACCTCCCGCTCGCCCGTCACCGGACGTCACCTTCGTTCCGTGGGCGGAACGCCGCCGTCGACGGCGGGTACCGGTCCACGGTTCGAGGGGGTCGGGGCGTCACCGGGCCAGGAGGTCGGCGATGCGGCCGATGCCCTCGCCCAGGTCGTCGTCGCCCAGGGCGAAGGAGAGGCGGGCGTAGCCGGGGGCGGCGAAGGCCTCACCGGGGACGATGGCCACCTTGGCCTCCTCCAGGATGACGGCGGCCAGCTCGACGGTGGAGCTCACCGGGCGCCCGGCCACCGAGCCCCGCTCGACGATCGCCTCGAACGACGGGAAGGCGTAGAAGGCGCCCTCGGGACGGAGGCAGGTCACGCCGTCGATGGCGGTCAGCAGCTCGTACATCCGCTTGCCCCGTCGGTCGAACGACTCCCGCATCCGCACCACGTCGTCGAGGCCGCCGGTCAGCGCCGCGAGGGCGGCCCGCTGGCTGACGTTGGCGACGTTCGAGGTCTGGTGCGACTGCAGCCCGGACGCGGCCTTGATCATGTCGACGGGGCCGACGATCCACCCGACCCGCCAACCGGTCATGGCGTAGGTCTTGGCCACGCCGTTGAGGACGAGGCAGCGATCGGCCAGCTCGGGCACGAGGGTGACGATCGAGTGGAACTCGTTGTCGTCGTAGGTGAGGTGCTCGTAGATCTCGTCGGTGACGACCCAGATGTCGTTCTCGGCGGTGGGCCGCCGAGAA
>CAYQGF010000731.1:0-1410 GCA_964416885.1 uncultured Iamiaceae bacterium | reverse complement strand
AGGTCCCAGTTGGCGTTGAAGGTGCGGGCCAGGGCGGCCGGGGTGGAGTCGGCCACGCCGGCGGCCGACAGCAGCAGGAGGGTGCGGGCGTAGCGGGGGTTCTCGAACAGCTCGTCGGACCAGCGGCGCCACCGGCGCTCGAAGGCCACGCCGGAGCCGATCTCGTCGGTGATCTCCACCCGCGGTGGCAGCCCAGCCTCGACGGGGTGCTCGCCCAGGATGCGCTGGGCGAACGAGTGCAGGGTGCCGATGGCGGCGCCGTCCAGGTCGTCGAGAGCGGCCCGCCGCGCCGCCGCGGTCGGGGCCTCGGGCTCGGCCGCCAGCCGGCGTTCCAGCTCCCGCCGCAACCGCTCCCGGAGCTCGGCCCCGGCCTTCTCGGTGAAGGTGATGGCGGCCACGGTGGCCAGCGGGACGGGCGCCACGCCGGGGGTGCCGTCGACCACGGCCAGCAACCGGTCGACCAGCTTGGTGGTCTTGCCCGACCCGGCGCCGGCGTCGACGAACAGGGTGGCGTCGGTGCGGGCACTGATGGCGTCGCGCGCCCCCTGGTCGGGGGCCGGGGGCCGGGTGGTGGTCGGGTCAGGCACCGACGGCCTCCCCGCTCTCGGCGTCGGCCCCGTCGTCCTCGGCGGCCTCGCCGTCCTCGTCGGCCGGGGCGCCCCGGTCGGGGTCGATCAGCTCCCGGTAGGAGGCCAGGCCCGGGTCGTCGGCCATGGCCTCCCAGGTGTGGAGCAGGTCGGTGACGCCGAGGAAGTCGGGGTCGCAGCTCCAGCACGGGTTGAACGGCGACCCGGTGCGCTCGGGAGGATGGAGCGGGAAGCTCCCGGACTCGATGCCCCCGACGATGAGCCCGAGGCTCTCGCCCACCCGCTCGGCGATCGCGGGCGTGACCACGTAGCCCTTGGTGGCGAACTTCCCCCGCATCGAGGTGAACCAGTACTCCGAGCGCACCGTGGCCTCGGGGTCACCGGCCGCGAGCCGGGCCGCGCCGGCGTAGACGACGAGCTGGAGGTGGGTGCCCCCCTGGTCGGGGTCGTCGGCCGACAGCGACGCGTACGGCGTCGGGCTGCCGGTCTTGTAGTCGGCCACCACCAGGGCGACGTCGGCGGCTCCGGTGTCGTCGTCGCCCTCCCCGTCGCGGTCGCGGTCGACGCGGGAGGCGACGACGTCGACCCGGTCGACCTTGCCGGCGAAGCGAACCCGGCGACCGTCGGGGAGGGCGAGCTCCACCGGCGGCAGCTCGCCGTCGCGCCCGAAGGCCAGCTCGGCATGGAGGTGCCGGGTGCCCTGCGCGGCCCGCTGGACCTCGTCCATGCTGAGGCTGCGGTCGATGTCGGCCAGGATGCGCGCCCGGTCCCGCGTCCAGTAGAGGGTGCGGCCGGTGAGGCCCTGGGCCTGGTAGCGGTCGCA
>CAYQGF010000730.1:0-1412 GCA_964416885.1 uncultured Iamiaceae bacterium | reverse complement strand
ACGGCGGAGTAGAGGTGGCCCTCGCGGAAGTCGGGCCACAGGGTGTCGGTGAACACCAGCTCGGCGTAGGTGGCCTGCCAGGGGAAGAAGTTCGACGTCCGGTGCTCGCTGGAGGTGCGGACGACCAGGTCGAGGTCGGGCATGTCCGGGGCGTACATCTCGGCCGAGAGCCGCGCCTCGGTGATCTCCTCGGCCGGCACCCCGGCTGCGACCAGGCGACGGCAGGCGTCGACGATCTCGGTGCGACCGCCGTAGTTGAAGGCGATGGCGAGGACCATCCGGCGGTTGTGGGCCGTCATCTCGGCCGTCTCGTAGAGCCAGTCCCGCGAGTCGTCCGGGATGCGGGGGTCGTCGAGCCGACCGCAGAACCGGATCTGCACGCCCTTCTCGTTCAGCTCGTCGCGCCGCTCCTTGCGGAGGAGCCACTCGTCGAAGCGCATCAGGAAGGCGATCTCGGTGACGTCACGGGTCCAGTTCTCGGTCGAGAAGGCGTAGGCCGACGCCCACTCGACGCCCAGGTCGAGGCAGGCGTCGACGGTGGCGACGACGGCGTCCTCGGCCGCGGCATGGCCCTCGGAGCGGGTCAGCTCCCGCATCTGGGCCCAACGACCGTTGCCGTCCATGATCACGCCGAGGTGCCGGGGGATCTCGCCGGCCCGCACGTCGGCGACCTGGCTGGCCTCGATGATCCGCATGCGCCGCACAGTACCGGCGGCACCCGAGCCGACGGGGGGTCGGTCGGCGGGACGGGCCCGAGGGGATCCGATGGTCGGCCGGTCAGGGGCCCTCGGTACCCTGGCCCCATGGGTGATGCGAGTACTGGGAGTGCCTTCCTCGACGCGGTGGCCGAGCGCGTCGTCGTCTTCGACGGGGCCACCGGGACCTGGATCCAGACCCAGGAGCTGAGCCTCGACGACTACGGCGGGCCGGCCTTCGAGGGCTGCACCGACATCCTCGGCGCCACCCGGCCCGACGTGGTCGCCGCCCTCCACACCGCCTACTTCGAGGTCGGCGCCGACGTGGTGGAGACCAACACCTTCGGCGCCTTCGCCGTGCCCCTCGGCGAGTACGACATCCCCGAGCGGGCCCACGAACTGTGCGTGGCCAACGCCCGCATCGCCCGCGAGGTCGCCGACGGCTTCTCCACCCCCGACCGGCCCCGCTTCGTCGCCGGCTCGCTCGGCCCGGGCACCAAGGCCCCGTCGCTGGGCCAGATCCGCTTCGCGGAGCTGCGCGACGCCTACGAGGTCGCCTGCCGGGGCCTGCTGGAGGGCGGGGTCGACCTGTTCATCCTGGAGACCCACTTCGACCTGCTCGCGGTCAAGGCCGCGGTGATCGGCGCCCGCCGGGCCATGGCCGCCGAGGGCCGCCAGGTGCCGATCCAGTGCCAGGTCGAAGTGGGTCTCCAGGAT
>CAYQGF010000729.1:0-1423 GCA_964416885.1 uncultured Iamiaceae bacterium | reverse complement strand
CGGCGATGGCGAACCACTGGGAGGCGGCGGCCCGGTGGTCGGCGGCGGCGGCCAGGAGCCGGCGGCGGGCCTGGTCGCCCGAGACCAGGCCGTCGATGCGTTGCACGTGGAAGCCCAGGTAGGACTCGGCCCCGGCGGCGTCGAGGGCCTCCTTCTCCGCGACCTCGGCCCGCGCCGCCCGGCCGCGGTAGACGAAGGCGGCGGCGATCGTCAGGGCGGTGATGACCACCAGCGGCAGCGCCATGATGGCGTCGGCGACGAGGATGGCGAGCACGGTGCCGAACACGCCCGCGGCGCTGACGATGCGGGCCAGGCGGTTGGTGCGGTTGAGGGCCTCCAGGGCCATCTCGAGCTGCGCGTGGCGGCGCTCGATCCGGTCGATGATCTCGGCGTCCTCGGGGGCGGTGCCGGCCGCGGCCGACTCGGCCTGGAGCGCCTCGTCGGTGACCCGGACCCGGGCCGCCGCGGCCCACAGGGCGGTCTGGTCGACCTCGGCCAGCCGCTGGACGACCACGTCGGCCTGCGCCTGGGTGGCCAGGTCGGCCTGGGTCACCTTGAGCACCCGCCGGGCGCCGGCCAGGTCGATCCCGTGGTGGGCGTAGATGTCGACGCCGCCGTCGGAGTCGTTCGGGGTGATGTCCGCGGCCTGGTCGACATCGACGAGGCGGGACCGGCCGCTGGTCGGGCGGAACACGGCGAGGTGGCGGCCGTCGTCGGTGGTGAGCTCCACGTGGACCCCGGGCCGGGACGGGCCGAGGGCGCCGAGCAGCTCGCCGGCGAGGCTCTCCCGTTCGAGGTCCCCGATGCCGGTGATGACCGTCAGGCGGGGGTGGAGGTCGAGCGCGATCGTGTGCCGGCCCGCCTCGATCACCATCCTGCTCATGCGCACCCGGCGCCTGTCGGCACCCCGGGCCGCGAGTTGAGCCAAAAGACCCAGGTCCGTGGCTCCGGCGCGACGGAACGGTGTCCGCCGCCGTTCCGTCGTTTGCCCTGGTCAGCGCGCCCTGGCCTCGCACGGTCACGGCGGGGCCAACCGGGTTGGGCCGTCGGGGGTGCCGCGCCTAGGATGCCGCACCGGTCACTCGGGCGCGCCCGGGCCCGGCACGCCTCCTTAGCTCAGTCGGCAGAGCGTTTCCATGGTAAGGAAAAGGTCGTGGGTTCGATTCCCACAGGAGGCTCGCAGGCCGCTCGGTCCTCGGGCCGGCGGCTCCGCCCTCGCGGCGGCGTAGCTCAGTTGGTCAGAGCACTCGGCTCATAATCGAGTTGTCGCCGGTTCAAGTCCGGCCGCCGCTACCAGTCCGACAACCGACCAGACAGCATGCGAGAGCCGGGCGCCCGCCCGGCCCGTCCCGCGCCGAGGAGGCACGCCCAGAATGGCCAAGGAGAAGTTCGATCGGTCGAAGCCGCACTTGAACATTGGGAC
>CAYQGF010000728.1:0-1428 GCA_964416885.1 uncultured Iamiaceae bacterium | reverse complement strand
CGGAGTCGATCGTGCCCAGCACCGCGCCCAGCTCGGGGATCTCGCTCCTGACGACCAGCCCGTGCTGCTCCAGCTCGGTGCAGGCCTCGGCGAAGTCGGCATCGTCGGCGAGGACGATGTTCACGTTCTCCCGCACCGGGCACCTCCTGGCGTCGTGGGCCGGCTCAGGTTACCGGGGTGCGATGGTCGCCAGCCCGGCACCCACGTCCTCCGGCCCCGCCGACAGCGGCCGGGCCCGGTGCTCCAGCTCGGCCCGGAGGGCGGCGCCCCGCAGCCCGGTGTCGGCCGCGATGCGGGCCGCCACCCCGGCCACGTGGGGGGTGGCCATGCTCGTGCCCGAGATCGTGCGGTAGCCGCGGGGCTGGGGCCAGGCCGAGCGGACGTCGACACCGGGGCCGGCGACCGAGAGGCGTTGGCTCCCGACCGCCCCGTTGGAGAAGCCGGCGACCCGACCGCTGGAGTCGATGGCGGCGACGGCGACGATCGACGGGCAGTTCGCCGGGTGGCCGAGGCTGGCCCGGTCCCCCTGGGCCCGGCGGGCGTCGTTCCCGGCGGCGGCCACGATCAGGACGCCGCGGGCGAGGGCGCGCTGGGCGGTGGTCTCGAAGACGACGGAGTGCGGGGCGTCGGGCGGGCGCCAGGCGCCGAGCGACATCGACACGATGGCGGCGTCCTCGTTGATCGCCCACCGGATGCCTTCGAGGATGCCGCCGTCGCCGCCGGAGCCCTGGTCGGACAGCACCTTGCCGGCCAGGAGGCGCACGCCGGGGGCGACCCCGAAGCGGGAGCCCGATGCCGGCGTGGTCGCCCCGGCGACCGTGCCACAGCAGTGGGTGCCGTGGCCGTGGCGGTCCTGGGCCGCCTCGCCGACGACGAAGGACCGGGCGTCGGCCACTGCGAGGTCGGGATGGCCGAGGTCGACGCCGGTGTCGAGGACGGCCACGGTGACGCCGCTCCCGTCGCCCGGACCGTCGGCCCCGACGGCGGCCAGCCCCCAGGTGAGGGCCGCGGTGTCGGCCCACATGGCGGTGCCGCCGAGGGCTGGCTCGGCCTCGGCGGCCGTGGTCGGGGCCAGGGCGGCGCTCACCGCGGCATCGACGCCGGCGCGGAAGCCCTGGAGGTACTCGTCGGAGGCGATGGCCCACACGACCGTCTCCGGCTCGGTGGCGAGCACGGCACCCTGGTGGACGTCGGCCGCCATGGTGCGGATCTCCGCCGTCTGCTCGGGGTCGGAGTCGATGATGGCGACGCCCAGCTCCGGCAGGACGACACCGGGCTCCTCCTCCAGGGCGTCGGCCAGCAGGTCGCCGGGCCCGAGGGTGGCGACGTGGAGCCCGGCCCGGTCCCGGATGAGCGCCGAGGCATCGGCCATCTCGTCCTCGGCGAGCAGGACGAGCGTCCGGCCCGTCTCGACGGACAGGTGTGACG
>CAYQGF010000727.1:0-1430 GCA_964416885.1 uncultured Iamiaceae bacterium | reverse complement strand
TAGCTGATCGCCCCGAGCGGGATCGGCAGCCAGAACTGGGCCAGCCGGTAGGTCAGCACCGAGATGGCGGCCTCGCCCCGGGTGAGCCCGAAGCCCACCAGCAGCGGGATCAGCACACCCTCGACGACCCCCAGCCCACCCGGGGTGATCGGGATGACGGCGAAGATGTTGGCCACGCAGAACGCCACGATGACGTCGACCGGGTTGAGCGCCGGCCCGAAGGCCCGGATGAACACCCACAGGGCGGCGGCGTCGAGCAGCCAGTTCACCGAGGCCCAGAAGATCCCCCGGCGGATCAGGTGGGGGTTGTCCATCAGGTCGCGCAGCCGGCCGACCAGGGTGAGGACGAAGCGCTCGGCCGTGTCGGGGTCGAGGAACGGGACGCGGGTGGAGACGCCGCGCACCACCTTGATCGCCGGCCCGTGCCCCTTGAGCAGGAGGATGACCAGGCCGGCGAACACGGCCAGCAGCGCCATGCCGACGATGGCGGTCGTGCCGTACACCGGGTTGAACCCGTCGAGCGGGATCGACACCAGCAGGGCCAGCCAGAGCAGCAGGTTGAGCACCACCGCCGAGCCCAGGCCCACCGTCGCCATCGAGAACCCGGCGCTGGCCCCGTCGACGCCGGCCTGGGTGAGCAACCGGTACCCGAGGGTGCCGCCGGCCGCCGACCCTCCCGGCACCAAGTTGGTGACGGCCTTGGTCGAGAGCTGGATGCGGAGCACCAGGCCCAGGCCCAGCCGGGGCGTGGGGGGGAGCGTGGCCCGGGTGAGCTGGCAGTAGGCGACGAGCGATGTCACCGAGAGCCCCAGGGCCAGGAGCAGGAGGAACGGCTCGACGTCGGAGAGCGTGTCGGCGGCCTGACGGGCGCCCCCGAGCTGGGGCAGCACCAGGTAGTTGAAGACCAGGAAGAAGAGGATCACCATCGGCGTCCGCTTCAGGGTCTTGGCCCCGGTGACCTTGAGCATCTCGGTCGTCACCGACGTCCCGAGCAGGCCTTCGGCCTCGGCCTCCCCGTCGCCTTCGTCGGGGCGCGCGCGTCCGTCGGGCCGCCCGTGCGAGGCCGGCGGGGTGTCGTCCGAGGGCGGGTTGGCGCCGATGCGGCCAGTCTCCCAGGAACGACCACCGAGCAGCGACCTCATCCGCGGCCCCGGCTCGCTCGGGCTGTCCACGTCCGCCTCCCCACCCTCCGCCCTGAGGGTCCCTCGCTTCGCTCGGGCTGTCACATGGCATCGGTAGGGTGGCCACGATGGCCCCGGACGACCTCGACCCCCCCTTCGAGCCCGACCCCGACCACGACACGCTCGAGCTGTTGATGGGGTTGAACCCGGCGCAGGCCGACGCCGTGACCCACATGGACGGCCCGCTCCTGGTGATCGCCGGGGCCGGCTCGGGCAAGACCCGCGTCCTCACCCACCGCATCGCCCACC
>CAYQGF010000726.1:0-1435 GCA_964416885.1 uncultured Iamiaceae bacterium | reverse complement strand
ACGACGTCTTCACCCCCGAGGCCTACGCCGCCCTCGAGGGCCCGATGCTCGACGGGTGCGCGGGTGACGTGATCGACGCCGCCATCCCGCTGGCGGCCGCTGGCACCATGTTCGCCGTCGACCTCGACACCGTGCCCGCGGTGCGGGCGTGGCGGGAGCGCAACGAGGTGGCCCGGGCCCGCGGTGCCTCTCCCGTGATGGTCGTCGCGGGCGTGCAGGACATCATCGTCGTCATCGACCGGGTGCGGGCGCTGCGCGAGTCGCTGTGCGCGGTGGGGACGCCGCTCACCTACCTGGAGGTCGACGGCGACCACACCACCGCCGGGGCCATCGCCGCCCCGCAGTGGACGGCGTGGCTCCAGGCCCGCGCCGCCGGCGAGCCGTTCACGTCCGACTGCTCGTCGCCGCCGGCGACGACGCCGACCGTCCCCGTGACGGCCCCGGCACCGAGCCCCACCCCGACCACCCCCCGGGCCGTCCCCGTCACCGCCCGGGCCCGCTTCACCGGCTGACCGGGCACCGGCTCAGTCCAGCTCGCCCTGCCAGAGCGACCCGACCAGGTCGTGGAGGCGGGTCGGGCTGACCCGCTCCCGGGTGCCGAGCTGCTGGGCGAAGACGCCGACCCGCAGCTCCTCCAGCAGCCAGCCGACCTCGACGACCCGGGGCGTCACCTGGTCGGGCCGGAGGGCGGCGAGCAGGTCGCGGTAGGAGCGCTCGACGGGGAGGACCTCGGCCAGCCGGGCGGTGTCGCGGCCCGGCCCCTCGGCCAGCTTCTCCAACCGGGCGCCGATGCCCCGGACGTAGCGGATGACGTCGCCCAGCCGGTCGACCCCGGCCGAGGCCACGAACCCGGGCCGCACCAGCCGGGCCAGGTGGGCGCGGGCGTCGGCCACCGACGGGGCCAGCGAGGGGGCGGTGAGCCGGTCGAACAGGGCGTGGGCCGCGGCTGCGGCGACCAGCACCTCGCCGGCCCCGGCCAGGGCCCGGGCGGCCTCGTCGCGCAGCGACGCCCGGGCCGCGTCGACCAGGGCGTCCATGCCCGCGCCGCTCCACGTCGGCCCGCCGTGCCGGTCGACCACGGCGCCGGCGGCCGCCTCGGTGACGTCGCGCAACAGGGCGCCCAGCCCGATGTCGGGTGACGCGGCCAGGGCCAGACGGGCGTCGGAGCCGAGCGTCCGCTCCAGCGCCCGCACCCCGACCGGCACCGACGTGAGCACCAGCCGGCGCAGCCCGCCGGCCATCACCCGGTCGGCCACCTCGGGCCGGGTGAAGACGGTGGCGACGACGCTGCCGTCGCGGTCGAGCAGCGCCGGGTGGCCGACGACCTCGTTGCCCAGGTCGTCGCCCAGCGGTGCCCGCACGACCCGCGGCAGGTCGCCACCGGACCAGGCCCGGACCTCGGGGAAGCGGGCGGCGACGGCGGGCCGCACCCGGG
>CAYQGF010000725.1:0-1445 GCA_964416885.1 uncultured Iamiaceae bacterium | reverse complement strand
TGCAAGTCTGGCCGCGATGGACACCGCCCTCGACCGAGCGACGATGGCCCGGCTCGTCGACCACACCCAGCTGGCCCCCACCACCTCCGACGAGGTCGTCGCCGGGCTCTGCCGGGAGGCGGCCGAGCTCGGGGTCGCCGCCGTGTGCGTGTCGCCCCGTCGGCTGCCGGTCCCCGCCGGGCTGCTGCCGGCCGACATCGCCGTGGCCGCGGTCGTGGGCTTCCCCTCGGGTGCCCACCGCTCCGAGGTCAAGGCCCGGGAGGCCGAGCTGGCCGTCGCCGACGGCGCCACCGAGCTCGACATGGTCATCGACCTCGGCGCGGCCCGGGACCGGGCCTGGTCGGTGGTCGAGGCCGACATCGCCACGGTGCGGGCCGCGGCCCCGGCCCCGGTCCTCCTCAAGGTCATCGTCGAGTCGGCCGCCCTCGAGGGCATCGACGACGACGCCATCGAGCAGGCCTGTCGGGTCGCCGAGGCGGCCGGTGCCGACTTCGTCAAGACGTCGACGGGGTTCCACCCCGCCGGCGGCGCCACCGTCGAGGCCGTGGCCCGGATGCGCGGGGCCGTCGGCACCCGCCTCGGCGTCAAGGCCTCCGGCGGCATCCGCGACTGGCCCACGGCGGTGGCCATGGTCGAGGCGGGGGCGAGCCGTCTCGGCTGCTCGGCCACCGCCGACATCCTCGCCGGGGCACCGGCGTGACCCGCCGCACGGTCGCGGCGCTCGTCGTCGCCCTCCTCGTGGTCGCCGGGTGCGGCGGGGACGACGACTCGGGGGCGGCCGACGAGACGACCACGACCACCACCGACGACGTCGCCGTCACCGGGGTCGACGAGGGCGACGACGCCGTCGTGCCCGGTCCCTACGACGGGCACGAGACCGAGGTCTACGACGACGACGCCCACTGGATCTGCCGGCCCGACCTGGCCGACGACGAGTGCCGCGACCTCGACGTCACGGTCGTCGCCCCCGACGGGAGCCGCACCGTCGAGGAGCGGGAGCCCGCCGCCGACCCGCCGGTCGACTGCTTCTACGTCTACCCGACGGTGTCGGCCGACCCCGGCCCCATCGCCGACCTGGAGTGGACCTCCGAGGACGCCGAGGCCTCGACCGTCCGGGCGCAGGCGGCCCAGTACGCCCGGTCCTGCCGGGTCTTCGCCCCCGTCTACCGACAGGTCACCCTCACCGGTCTCGGCACCGCCTCGCAGGAGGACCGGGCCACGGCCTACGCCGACGTGGTCGACGCCTGGAAGACCTACATGTCTCGGTGGAACGAGGGCCGGGGCGTGATCCTCATCGGCCACTCGCAGGGCACCGGGCACCTCGTCCGGCTGATCCAGGACGAGGTCGACGGCAACGCCGAGGTCCAGCCGCGGCTGGTCGCCGCCCACCTGTTCGGGGGCACGATCCAGGCCCCCGCGGGCGAGGTGGTCGGCGGCACCTTCGA
>CAYQGF010000724.1:0-1458 GCA_964416885.1 uncultured Iamiaceae bacterium | reverse complement strand
GCCATGCCCGCGAACTTTGAGTGCTTTGTTCCGCAGGGCGGTCTTTTCCGCTCAAAGTTCGGGGGGTGAGGGGATGAGGGAGGCCACGAGGGCGGCGAGGTCGGCGGTGAGGGCCTGGAGGATCCGCTCGCCCTCGGCGGCGGTGGCGCCGGCGGGGTCGCCGAGGACGCCGTTGGGGCTGACCGCCCGCACCCCACCCGACCGCAGTGCCGGCATCAGGTCGACGACGGGCTCGGTGGCACCGGCCTCGGCCGCGGCCAGGTCGACGGCAGCGGGGTCGATGGCCAGCATCATCGCCGTCTCGGTGCGGCCGGCGTGGGCGTCGGAGCCGGCGATCCGGGGCGTCCAGCCCGCGACGGTCCGTCCCTCCGCCCGCAGGCGCGCCACGGCCCGGGCCAGCGGCTCGGCGTTGCCGGCGTGGCCCGACACCAGCACCACCCCGGCGAAGCCGTCGGCCGAGCGGACCAGCTCGACCAGGACGTGCTCGAGCGCGTCCTGCCCGATCGACAACGTCCCGGGGAACCCGGCGTGCTCCCCGCTCGACCCGTACGCCAACGCCGGCGCCACAACGACGTCCCCCCGCCGCGCCGCCAGCCGCCGGCCCACCTCCACCGCGACCACGGTGTCGGTCCCCACCGGTAGGTGCGGCCCGTGCTGCTCCGTGGACCCGAGAGGCACCACCAGGACCACCCCACGAGGCACAAGAGGCGACCGCAAAGAAGCCAGCCTCACAGAGGACCACCAGCCCGGCGACCGAGCGCGATCGAAGACACGGCGCGCACCGCCCGGCGCAGCCGCTGGGGGGCCCGGGGGGCCTCCCCCCGGACGAAGCCGATCGTCGCCGAGGCACGAGGCGTCGTCGGCTGGGACAGCCCGAGCGCAGCGAGGACGATCAGTTCGGACCGAACGGAGCGAGCGCCAGCGAGCGAGTGAGGCCGAGTCAGTAGCGAATCATTCCCCGGATGTTCTTGCCGTCGCGCATGTCCTGGTAGCCCTGGTTGACGTCGTCGAGCGTGTACTCGGTGGTGACCAGCTCGTCGAGCATGAGCTTGCCCTCCATGTAGAGGCGCAGCAGCCGGGGGATGTCGCGGCGGGGGTTGGCGTTGCCGAACAGGCAGCCGACCAGCTCCTTGCGCTGGAGGGTGAGGTCGAAGAGGTTGAGCGTCGCCTCGCTGGCGTTGATGTTGGCGACCGACACCACGACGCAGCGGCCTCCCTTGGCCACCAGGGCCATGGCCGGGGCCAGCATGTGGCCGTTGACCTCGCCGGTGGTGATGATCACCTTGTCGGCGTTGGCGCCCCAGGTGAGCTCGCTGACCAGGCCGGCGGCCTCCTCCATGCTGGCTGCGCTGTGGGTGGCGCCGAAGGTGAGGGCCCGCTCCCGCTTGCTCTCGATCGGGTCGACGGCGACGACGTGGCGGGCGCCGGCGTAGGCCGCACCCTGGAGGGCGTTGGCGC
>CAYQGF010000723.1:0-1458 GCA_964416885.1 uncultured Iamiaceae bacterium | reverse complement strand
CGTTGCGGTAGGTGTGGTCGTAGTGGCCGTCGAACAGGACGGCGCCCCCGGCCCCCACCGTGTAGGTCTGGTCGGCGACATCGAGGGTCAGGGTGCCGGACAGGACGGCCAGCATCTCCCGGGTGCCCTCCATGTGGCCCTCGGAGGGGTGGCTGTCGCCGGGGGCGAGGCGCCACCGCCACAGCTCGACGTGCTCCCGGCGGTCGACGCCCACCAGCAGGTCGCCGGCCGAGCCCTCCTCGCCGGACCACAGCCGGATCACCTCGTCGGCCCCGACGACCCGGACCGACGCGCTGTCGGACAGCTCGACCAACTGGGCCAGCGTGACCCCGTAGGCGTCGGCCAGCCGGCAGAGCGTCCCCATGCTCGGGTTGGTGCGGGCCTGCTCGATCTGCACGAGCATCCCCTTGCTCACGCCGGAGCGCCCGGCCGCCTGCTCCAGCGACCACTCGCGCTCGGAGCGGAGCTTCCGGGCGTTCCGGGCGATCGCCGCCGCCACCTCGTCGGCATCAGGCACCCGCTCAGGCTATCGGCCATCCGCCCGTCGAACACTCTGTTGGTCCATCTGGTGCACTGGAATAAACGGAGCGCTACACTGCACCGGTCAGTCCACTGCAGTGGTCTCCGCTGCCGATGACCGAGGAGGGTCGTCCGCATGTCCGTCGTTCTCGCCCTGGGTGCCGCCGTGGTCTTCGGGTCCGCCGACTTCCTCGGAGGCCTGGCATCCCGTCGTCGGGCCGCGCTCGCGGTCGCCCTCGGCACCCAGGCTGCCGGCTTCGTCGCCCTGCTGATCGCCCTCCCGTTCCTGCCGCCGGCCACCGTCACCGTCCGCGACCTGGCGATCGGCGGCCTCGGCGGCCTGTTCGGCGCCAGCGGCGTGGTGCTGCTGTTCCGGGGCCTGGCCCAGGGGCCGATGAGCGTCGTGGCGCCGGTGGCCGCCCTCACCGCCTCGGTCGTGCCGATCCTCGCCGGGCTGCTCCTCGGCGAGCGGCCGGGGCTCTCGGCCTTCGCCGGCATCGTCGTCGCCCTCGGCGCGGTGCTGCTGATCACCCGCGAGGGCCCGGGGCCGGCCGGGCTCGACGGGCCGGCGCCCGCCCGCGCTGGTCTCGCCGCCGTCGGCACCGCCTTCGCCGCCGGCGCCCTGTTCGGCCTGTTCTTCGTCTGCCTCCACTGGTCCGGCGACGATGCCGGGCTCTACCCGCTGGTCGGCGCCCGGCTGGCGTCGCTGCCGTTCCTCGCCGTGCTGATGGCCAGCCGCGGTGGCTCGCTGCGGGACGCGGTCACCGGCCGGGGCCTCCCCGTCGTGATCGTCAGCGGCGTGCTCGACATGCTCGCCAACATCCTCTACCTGGTCGCCCTGCGCCACGGGCTGCTCGCCATCGTCTCGGCCGTCACCGGGCTGTACCCGGCGGCCACCGTGCTGCTGGCCCAGACCGTGCTCGACGAGCGGATGCGCCG
>CAYQGF010000722.1:0-1462 GCA_964416885.1 uncultured Iamiaceae bacterium | reverse complement strand
GGACGTTGAGGCCCAGCCCGGCGATGGTGCCGGTGATGCCGGCCAGGGCGCCGGGCCGGTCCGGCACGACGACCCGGAGGCGGACGAAGCGCCCCGCCGCCGACAGGCCGTGCTCGATCAGCTTGCCGAGCAGCAGGGGGTCGACGTTGCCCCCGGACAGCACGGCCAGCGCCGGACCGTCCCCGGGGATGCGGCCGGCCAGCAGGGCGGCCAGGCCGACGACCCCGGCCGGCTCGACCACCGCCTTGCACCGCTCCAACGTGAGCACGAGGGTGCGGCCGATCTCCTCGTCGGACACCGTCACCACGTCGTCGACGAGCGCCTCCACGTGGGCGAGGGTGAGGGCCGACGGGGCCTTGAGGGCGATGCCGTCGGCGATGGTGGCGACGCTCGGCAGGGTCGTGGGGGCCCCGGCGTCGAGCGAGGCCCGCATCGCCGCCGCGCCCGCGGCCTCGACGCCGATGACCCGCACCTCGGGCCGGCGGGCCCGCAGGGCGACGGCGATGCCCGACACCAGCCCGCCCCCACCGACGGGGACGACGACGGTCTCGACCGTGGGCGCCTCGGTCACCAGCTCCAGCCCGATCGTGCCCTGGCCGGCGATCACCAGGGGGTCGTCGAACGGGGGCACGAAGTGGGCCTCGCCGGCGGCGGCCTCCTGCCGGGCCACGGTGAGGGCATCGTCCACCGTGGTGCCCTCCAGGCGCACCGTCGCCCCGTAGGCCCGGGTGGCCTCGACCTTGGGCAGTGGCGCGCTGACCGGCATGACCACCGTGGCTGCCCGTCCGGCCCGCGTGGCGGCCAGCGCGACGCCCTGGGCGTGGTTGCCGGCCGACGCGGCGATGACCGGCCGGCCGTCGTCGGGCAGCGAGCGGATGTGGTGCGCCGCCCCCCGCACCTTGAACGAGCCGGTGCGCTGGAGGTGTTCGGGCTTGAGCCACAGCTCCCGCCCGGCCAGGCGGGTCAGGGTGTCGGAGGGACCGGCGGGCGTCGGGCGCACCAGGTCGGCCACGTGCGCCACCGCCGCCTCGACGTCGTCGATGGTCACCAGGCCGTCCGTCACCGGCACGACCGTACGCCGGTCAGGTGGGGGCGGGGTCCACGTGGCAGCGCAGGTGGCAGCCGGCGCGGCGGGGGTCCTTCGGGAGGAGGGCGTCGATCGTCAGCCCGCCGGCCCCCTCGGCCAGGCCCTGGGCCAGGCCCAGGTGCAGGCCGCACACCGTGTCGCCGTCGACCTCCGCCGCGGGCGCGAACGGGCAGTTGCGCAGCACCATGTCGACCCGGCGGCCCCGGCGGCGGACGACCGGGTCGAAGCCCATCTGCTCCATGCGGTCGGTGATGGCCCGGACGGGATCGTCGGAGCCGGGCGCCGCCTCGTGCTGGCGGCGCCCGGCCCGGCGGCCCACCTCTTCGGGCGGGTCACCGGTACGGAGGGCCTCGACGAGCAGGACCGACAGCCGCT
>CAYQGF010000721.1:0-1470 GCA_964416885.1 uncultured Iamiaceae bacterium | reverse complement strand
TCTCGCGGCGCTGGCGGGCGTAGCCGACCAGCCAGCGGATGGCGAGGGCGGTGGCTCGCCGGGGCCGGACCTCGATCGGCACCTGGTAGGTGGCGCCACCGACCCGGCGGCTCTTGACCTCGAGGGAGGGCCGGATGTTGTCGATGGCCCGCTTGACCACGCCCAGGACGTCGTCGGTGCCCGACTTCTGCTCGACGATCGCCAGCGCGTCGTACACGATCCGCTCCGCGAGGGACCGCTTGCCGCGCTGCATGATCTTGTTCACGAGCTGGGTGACCAGCACGGAGTTGTGGACGGGATCCGGCGTGAGCTCACGCCGGGGCGCAGGACCCTTGCGGGGCATGGTGGAGACTTCCTTGTCGGCGCCGAACGGCGCAGCGGCGGGGGGCCGCGGGCGATCCGCCCACGAGCCGGCTGACCATGCTAAGGGTCGGCCCTCTTGAGCATCAACTCCGTGGGCGACGGGACCAGCAGCGGCCCCGGGTGACCTGGATGCGCCCCGACGATGCGCGGGACGGGACCTGTGACGTCACCACTCGTCGCCGGGGTCCGGTGCCATCGGGCCGGCGGCGGCCAGGGCCCGGACGTGCTCGGCCGCCACCGCCTGGTCGGCCGCCCCCATGCCCCACCCCCGGAGCAGGTCGGCCCAGGTCGTGCGGGCCAGGCGGCGGTGGTCGAAGGCGGTGGCGTCGAGGTGGGCCAGGTGGCTGGTCAGCAGCACCCCGAGCATGGCCGAGGCCCCGATCACCACCCGGTCCATCGAGGGGGCGGCGTCGATGACGCCGGCCTCGGTGGCGGCGACGACGATCTCGTGGCCCAGGCCGAGCAGCGCCAGGGTCGAGCCGACGACCCGGCCCAGCTCGGAGGGCGGCACGATCCGGCTCGGCTCGGCCAGCACCGAGAAGAGCATGTGGGACTCCTCCGGGAAGGCGTCCCAGCCGGCCACGAAGAACTCTCCGAACAGGGCCAGGTCGCAGACGGCCCGCTCCCGGTCGAGGGCCGCCCGGTCGGAGAGCGCCCGGTGGCTCCGGGCCTGGACGGCGACGAACGACCGGGCCATGCGCCGGACCGAGACGTCCTGGAGGTCGGCGACCAACGCCCCCTTGGACGCGTAGTGGGAGTAGACGGTGCCGACCGAGCAGCCGACCCGGTCGGCCACGGCCTGCATCGTCAGGGCCGGGATGCCGTCGCGGACGACGATGGCGAAGGCCGCGCCCCGCAGGGCGGCCCGACGCGCCAGACGACGGCCCTCGCGTCGGTTCCCCCCGACGGTTGGCGCGGTGTCCACCGCCGTCACGGGACCAGCCTACGCCCCGGGGCGTACCTCGCTCCCGGCGCGGCCCCGAGACCGGGCTCCGGCATCGAAGGCCCGACGGAGGGCGGCGATGGCGGCCCGCTCGTGCGCCGCGGCCGAGCGGAGCCGGGTGAGGGCGAAGGAGGCGTGGACGTGCCCGGGCAGGTGGCGGTGCT
>CAYQGF010000720.1:0-1478 GCA_964416885.1 uncultured Iamiaceae bacterium | reverse complement strand
AGCCCCGGGGGCGGCGGCCGCCAGCGGTCGTTGATCGTCCCCTCGGGCACCCGGCGGAGGTAGTACTGCAGGAAGGCGGGCAGGTCGAAGCCGATCGGCGACCCGATGTCGCTCCACATCACGCTCGGCTCGTAGCGGTCGACCAGCTCCCGCAGGTGGGCGTCCACGTAGTCGACGTAGCCCGGCTCACGGGGGATGCAGGCAAGCATGTCGGCCGGCTCTTCGATCGGCAGGTCCTCCCACGTCCAGTCGAGGCCGACCGAGTAGTAGGTGCCGAACCGCATGCCGCGGCGACGCACCGCCTCGGCCAGCTCGCCCACGACGTCGCGGGGCGCGTGCCACCCGGGCTTGCGCTCGTTGCGGACGTCGCTGGGCCACAGGCAGTACCCGTCGTGGTGCTTGGTGACGAGCACGACGTAGCCGGCCCCGGCGCGGGCGAACAGGTCGGCCCACCGGTCCGGGTCCCAGCCGGCCAGGCCCGCCTCGAAGGGCGCCCGGAAGTCCTCGTAGGGCGCGTCGCCGTAGGTGGCCTGGTGGTGGCGGGCCGTCGGGCTGTCGACGATCCGCATGGCGTTGAAGTACCACTCGGCGTACGGCAGCCGGGCGCCCAGCTCGCGGGGGGTCTCCCGCACCACGTCGTTCATGGTCTCGCCCGGGGGCAGGATCGGCGCCCACGCCGGCACCGAGAAGAGGCCCCAGTGGATGAAGATGCCGAGCTTGGCATCCTCGAACCAGGCGGGCACCCGGTGCCCGGGGACCCGCCCGTCGTCTGACTTCTTCTTCGTCCGGCTCACGGAGCGGCATCCTGCCAGAGCCGTGGAGCTAACCGGAGGCGAGGGCCTTCCAGAGCGAGGTGTAGCTGCGGTACTCGAGCTCGTCGGGCACCCAACCGCTGGCCCTCAGCTCCTCGTGCATCCGGGGCAGGTTGCGCCACGGCACGCCCATGTCGACGTGGTGGGCCAGGTGCCAGCCGATGTTGTAGGGCACGAGGAAGAACCGGGACACGGCGTGCTGGCGCACCGAGTGGGTGGTGCGGCGTCGGTCCTTGGACCGCTCCATCCCGCCGTGCTCGGCGATGGCCCGGAGCCGGTTGATGACCCGCCACTCGGTCATCCACGGCACGAACCACAGCAGGTAGAGCTCGGGCCGGCCGAGGAGGGTGGCGACGAGGATCAGGCCGGCCTGGACGGCGAGGATGCGCCGGGCGTGGGTGCCGTAGCCGGGCAACCGGGCGCCCCGGAAGATCGAGCGGAGGTTCTTCCAGCCCGAGATCCCGACGGCGTCGCGCACCAGCTTGCGGCGGAACGAGTCCCGGCTGACCGGGTAGCCGATGTAGAGGTTCATGTCCGGCTCGTTGGGGCCGAACTCGTCCTTGTGGTGGGCCATGTGGCCCCGGCGGTAGATGTCGGTGGAGATGAACGCCGGGTACCCGACCAGCCAGCGGCCGACCCAGTCGTTGACCTTCTTGTTGGGGAACA
>CAYQGF010000719.1:0-1479 GCA_964416885.1 uncultured Iamiaceae bacterium | reverse complement strand
ACCAGGCCATCGTGGCCAACATCGGCCACTTCGACAACGAGATCGACATGGCCGGGCTGGCCCGCATGAGCGACGTCCAGCGGGTGACGATCAAGCCTCAGGTCGACGAGTTCACGTTCCCCGACGGCCACTCGATCATCGTCCTGGCCGAGGGCCGGCTCATGAACCTGGGCTGCGCCACCGGCCACCCGAGCTTCGTGATGTCGAACAGCTTCACCAACCAGACGATCGCCCAGATCGAGCTGTTCACGAAGACCGACGAGTACCCGATCGGCGTCTACACGCTGCCCAAGGTCCTCGACGAGAAGGTCGCCCGGCTCCACCTCGACGCCCTCGGCGTCCGGCTCACCGAGCTGAGCCAGGAGCAGGCCGACTACATCGGTGTCCCCGTGAACGGTCCCTTCAAGCCGGACCACTACCGGTACTGACCCCGCTCCCCGGCGAGGGCCGGCTCCCGCTCGGGGGCCGGCCCTCGTCGCGCCCGGCCCCCGGTCGGGCCGATGTCGGGCCGATGTCGGGCCGACGTCGGGGCGCGGCCGACGCCGTAGGGTCGACCGTCATGCAGCACCGCTTCCTCGGCCGCAGCGGCCTCAAGGTCTCCGCCGTCAGCTACGGCAACTGGATCACCCACGGCTCCCAGGTGGAGGACGACGCCGCCGTCGCCTGCGTCCACCGGGCGCTCGACCTCGGCGTGACCACCTTCGACACCGCCGACGTCTACGCCGGCACCAAGGCCGAGGTCGTGTTGGGCAACGCCCTGGCCGGCCAGCGGCGGGAGGGGCTGGAGATCGCCACCAAGGTCTTCTGGCCCACCGGCCCGGGCGTGAACGACCGGGGCCTGTCCCGCAAGCACATCCTGGAGTCGATCGACGGCTCGCTGCGGCGGCTCCAGACCGACCACGTCGACCTCTACCAGGCCCACCGCTTCGACCACGAGACGCCGCTGGAGGAGACGATGGTCGCCTTCGCCGACGTCGTCCGGGCCGGCAAGGCCCACTACATCGGGGTCTCGGAGTGGAGCGCGGACGAGATCCGTCGGGCCGCGGCCCTGGCCCGGGAGCTGCGCATCCCGTTCGTGTCGAACCAGCCGCAGTACTCGATGCTGTGGCGGGTCATCGAGCGCGACGTCGTCCCGGCCTGCGAGGACGAGGGGCTGTCGCAGATCGTCTGGTCCCCGATGGCGCAGGGCATCCTCACCGGCAAGTACCTCCCGGGCCAGCCTCCGCCCGAGGGCAGCCGGGCCACTGACGAGGCCAGTGGCAAGGGCTTCATCGAGGGCTTCCTGTCCGACGACGACCTGCTGGAGCGGGTCCAGCGCCTGAAGCCCCTCGCCGAGGAGGCCGGGCTGTCGATGCCGCAGATGGCGGTGGCCTGGGTGCTCCAGAACCCGAACGTGGCCTCGGCGATCGTCGGTGCCTCCCGGCCCGACCAGCTCGACGCCACCGTCGCCGCCGCCGACGTCACCCTCGACGCCGACCT
>CAYQGF010000718.1:0-1488 GCA_964416885.1 uncultured Iamiaceae bacterium | reverse complement strand
ACCGGCGCCGGCTCCAGCAGCGCCACCGGCTCCGCAGCCTCCTCGCCAACTACCGCATCGGCCACCTGGTGCGGGTCGTGCCCCAGGCCCTCGTCCTCACCGTGCTCGAAGCGGCGCTGGCCTTCGTCACCGGCCGGCTCGGCCACGCCCGCGACGTGGTGGCCGCCTGGACCTGGAACCTGCGCCGGCTCCCCAGCCTGCGCCGCCGGCGCAAGGCCGTGGCCCGGTCCCGGGTGGTGTCCGACGCCGAGGTCCGCGAGCTCCAGGTGCGGGGCAGCGCCCGGCTCACCGCCTTCCTCCGGGGCCAGGTCGGGTCGGCCGACGACCGGCTCGCCGCCCTGGCGGCCACCGGCCGGGACCTCAGCGGCGTGCTGCGCGCCCCGCTCACCCGCATCGCCGTGGGCGCCGCCCTGGCCACCCTCCTGATGGTCGTGATCGGGAGCCGTGACCTGGCCCTCGACCCGATCCCGGCCGTCGGCGAGATGGCCTCGGTGCCGTCCTCGGCCCTCGACCTGCTGCGGGCCCACCTGTCGGGGTGGCGGACGACCGCCGGGGGTGGCGCGGCCCCCTCGCCCACGGGCGTGGGCGCCTTCGGCCTCCTGTCGCTCGTCACGTTCGGCTCGACCGGGCTGGCCCGCACCCTCGTCATCCTCGGCCTGCTGGCGGCGGGGCCGTTCGGGATCTGGCGGCTGGCCCGGCCCATCGGGTCGATCCGCGCCGGTGCTGCCGCCGTCGTCGTCTACGCCGCCATCCCCGTGCCCTACAACGCCTTGGCCGGCGGCTCCCTCTCGGCCCTCGCCGCCTACGCCATCGTCCCCTGGGTGCTGCTCGGGCTGGCCCGCGCCATGGGCCTGGCACCGTTCGGGCGCACCGACCTCCCCGACGACGCCGAGGTCGTCATCGACTCGGCCACCAGCGTCCCGGCCCGGGCCGTGGGGATCGGCCTCGCGGTGGCGATGGCGGCCATGGTCGCTCCGGTGGTCGTGCCGCTGGTGCTCCTCGTCGTGGTCGGCCTGGTGGTCGGGTCGCTGGTCGCCGGGCGCACCGCCGGGGTCCCGAAGGCGGTGGCCGCCGGGGTGGGCGGGGTGGTCGTGGCCGTCGTCCTGCACCTCCCGTGGAGCGCCAGCCTGCTGCTCGACGGAGGCGGGTGGGACGCGGTGATGCGGGCCGGCGGGGCACCGGTCCGGCCCCTCGGGGAGCTGCTCCGCTTCCAGACCGGCCCCTACGGCAACAGCCCGCTCGGGTGGGCGTTCCTGGTGGCGGCGGCCCTGCCCCTGGTCATCGGGCGGGGATGGCGGCTGGCGTGGGCCATCCGGGCCTGGTTCGTCGCCCTGGCCTCGTGGGGCGTGCTGCTCGCCGGCCACCAGGGCCACCTGCCGGTCGGGCTACCGGCCCCCGAGGTCCTCCTCGTCCCGGCCGCCGCGGGCCTGGCCCTCAGCGCCGCCCTCGGCATGGCCGCCTTCGAGGTCGACCTCCGCCACTACCAGT
>CAYQGF010000717.1:0-1491 GCA_964416885.1 uncultured Iamiaceae bacterium | reverse complement strand
CGATGTGCCGCCAGATGCGCGATCCGATGTACCAGATCGCAGCAAACCCTGCAATCGCCCGACCGGCCCCGATCAGCCGGCTGCAAAGCGGCATCATATCCTGGTAAAGCTGATCCAGCACGCCGTGCAGGCCGCCCATTTGGGCTCCTCCCTGCGCCAGGCATATGCCTGGAATCAGTATCGCTACCAGCAAGAGTATGATTATTTTCTGCGTTCTCATCACGGTGTACCGATATCGTGTAACTCTTTCAGTATCCCTATGCTCCTCTTCTCCCGGGCCCGTTGAAGGCCCAGCACCGATGCGCTGGAATTAAAGTATCTGAGGAACTCCAGCCTATTTTGCATGTCGGCATAAATGGCATCAATGGCATTTAACCGCTCATCATCCGAAGCCCTGAGCTTTTTTGCTGTGATGACCGTCGTCAGCGCGTCCAAGGATTGGATACTTTGATCGGTGAGCTGTTTGTATACTTTCCCCATGTATGCCAGCTCTTGCTGGCTGAAGCCGTCCATTGCCGCAAACCGGTCGTAGGCATTGCGGTATTCCCGCACCAAGGCCAGTTGCAACTCGATGATTCCTGCTACCCTGCCGTATTTTTTTACCACCGGGTTTACCTGTAGTAACCCGTCCAGATAGGCTTCGTGCAACTTAAAGTTTCCTTTAGAAAGATCCTTGATGGTGTTGTAGCCCTTGAACAAGATCTCATAGCCCTTCTTAAGCTCGGATAAGATCTGGCGGAGTTGGTTGAGCTTTTCAATGTTGAGCACCAGTTGCACTACTTCCGGAGTCTGAGCGCTTGCCAGGCCCGGGGCGATAAGCATCAGGGCCAGTAGTATCGTTTTTAAATTGTTATTTTTCATGGCGATGGTAAGTTTTCAATGCCGTGAAGCCGCAGGCTATTTTGGATAGCGCTTCGCTCTCTGGCTTTTTGCCTGGCTAAATCCAGCGTGATTTCATAAAAGTCTTTGGCAAAACGGTAGTTGGATTGCACCTGGGAGAGCAGCTCATCGATCCGCTCTATTCGCTCATCATCCGTCAGGGAAAGATTCCCGCTCCGGATCGTGGCCAAAAGGTGCGTAATGATCACCTGCCCGTCCTCATACAGGCGGCCATAGACCGTTTTAAAATAATCCAATTCCTGGCTTGTAAACTGGCCCGTCTTTTCAAGATCCGCTCCGCCACGCTCGCAGATCATATTGACCAAATCATGCAGATCCGTGATCCGTTCTATATTCCCGTAGCTGCCAATCGCTGATTTGACGACCATCAGCGAGTCAAACCGGTTTTTGTGCAATTGAAATTCTCCCCGCTTAAAAGAAGAAATCATCGTCAGCCCTTCCTGGGCTATTTTATACCCCTTTTCGGCCAGCTCCAGGTAGAGTTTCAGGTATCCGATTTGCTCGATCAGGTATTCCCGCTGGGTCTTTTTCTGGGCAAACCACTCTTTAAGCCCCTGGCCTTTTGATACACCGCTGATCATTAGGATGACA
>CAYQGF010000716.1:0-1492 GCA_964416885.1 uncultured Iamiaceae bacterium | reverse complement strand
GTGGCCCTCCCCCACCTGATCGTCAACGGGCTCAACGCCGACTCGCTCCGCACCAGCCTCCAGTGGGCGACCCTCCTCCTGCTCGTCGCCGCCGTCGCCGGCTACGCCCGCCACATCAACCTCGAGGCCGACCGGCAGCACTCGCTGGCCCTCGACCGCCTGGGCCGGCTGAGCGACGCCAACGCCCTGCTGTTCGCCCTCCACCGGGTCGCCCAGAGCCTGCCCAGCTCGCTCGACCTCGACGAGGTCCTCGACAGCACGATGGCGAGGGTCGTCACCCTCTTCGAGTGCGACCTGGCCGCCGTCCTCGTCGACGACGCCACCGGCGGCGGATGGCGCACGGCCCGGTCCGAGGGCGGACGGCTCCCCGCGACCTGGGCCGCCGATGCCCTGCCCGCCCCGGCCCGCGCCGCGGTGGCGAGCCAGGGCCTCGTGGTCGAGCCCGACCTCTCCCGCTCCGACGGGACCGGGATCACGGTGCAGAGCCGCAGCGGCCTCTACGCCCCGCTCGTCGGGCGGGAGCGGGTGGTGGGGCTGGTGGTGGTCGAGCGCAACGAGGCCCACGCCTTCACCGACCGGGAGGTCGAGCTGATCGAGGGCTTCGTCGCCCCGGCCGCCCTCGCCGTCGACAACGCCATGTGGTTCGGGCGGCTCCGCACCGTGGGGGCCGACGAGGAGCGGACCCGCATCGCCCGCGACCTCCACGACCGCATCGGCCAGTCGCTGGCCTACCTCTCCTTCGAGCTGGACCGCATCGTCAAGGCCGACGGCCGGGGCGACCCCGTCGGCCCGGCCCTGGAACGGCTCCGCACCGACGTGCGGGGCGTCGTCGGCGAGGTCCGCGACACCCTGTACGACCTCCGCACCGACGTCACCGAGACGACCGACCTGCCCACGACCCTCACGAGCCACGTCGAGCGCGTCCAGGCCCGGAGCAAGGTCGAGATGCGGATGGACATCCGGGCCGACTCCCGTCTGCCGCTGCGCCAGGAGCGGGAGGTCTTCCGGATCGCCCAGGAGGCGCTCGCCAACGTCGAGCGCCACAGCGGCGCCGAGCGCTGCCTGGTGCGGTGGTGGTGCGAGGAGGGCACGGCGCTGCTCGAGGTGCGCGACGACGGCCGGGGCTTCGCGTCGGGCCGAGCCGGCCGGCTCGACAGCTACGGCATCCTCGGGATGCGTGAGCGGGCGGCCAGCATCGGCGCCACCCTCGACGTCGACAGCATCGAGGGGGTGGGCTGCACGATCCGCTGCCACCTCCAGGTCGCACCCTCGTAGGAGCGGCCTCCTCAGAGCGCCCCCGGCCGGGCGCCCCATCGCCGGAGGCTCCGGTGCCCGAGCGATACCCTCGGAGCGATGTCCGTGCGCCTCCTGCTCGCCGACGACCACCCGATGCTCCGCGACGGCCTGCGCCGCTCGCTCACCGACGAGGGGTTCACCGTCGTGGGCGAGGCCTCCGACGGCTACGAGGCGATCGAGAAGGCCACCGAGCTGC
>CAYQGF010000715.1:0-1492 GCA_964416885.1 uncultured Iamiaceae bacterium | reverse complement strand
CCAGAAAATGTTCTGGGCCGTCTCGGTCGCGTGGGCGCGACGGGGACGGACGAGAAGGGCGGGCGGGGACGAATTGTCCGTGTCGGTCGCGTGGACGCGATGTCGACGGACAAGAACCAGCTCACCCGGCCTGCGGATGGAACGCCCAGGGCCGGCGGACGAGGAGCAGATCGGGCCCGGTGGCGAAGGGCCGGGGTGCCGGTGGGCGCCGGCCCGCTACTCGCCCCGGAAGACGGGGGTGCGGCGCTCGGCGAAGGCGGCCTTGCCCTCGACCAGGTCGGCGCTGGCCCAGGCCCGGTCGAAGGCCGCGGTGATGGCCGGGTCGACGGGGAGGACGGGGTCGAGGGCGTTGAGCATCAGCTTGTGGCCGGCGATGGTGAGCGGCGCCTTGGCCGCGATCTCGTCGGCCCAGGCCAGGGCGACGGCGGTGTCGCCCTCCTTCTGGGCCAGCCCGAGGCGCAGGGCGTCCGCGCCGCTGACCGTGTCGGCCGCGAGCAGCATCGTGCGGGCCACGCCCTGGCCGGCGAGGGCCGCGAGCCGCTGGACGGTCCAGAGGTCGACCATCAGGCCGAGCTTGGCCGCGGGGATGCCGAAGACGGCGTCCGGGGTGCTGGTGCGCAGGTCGCAGGCGACGGAGAGCTGGGCGCCAGCCCCCAACGCCGCCCCCTCGACGGCGGCGATGCAGGCGAACGGGGCGTCACGCAGGCCGTGGAGCAGGCCCCGCAGGACCACCGTGAACTCCGGTCCCTCGATGCCCTTGAGGTCGGCGCCGGCGCAGAAGGAGCCGTCGACCCCCCGCAGCACGAGGGCCCGGGTCGATGTCGGGGCACCGACCACAGCGTCCCGCAGGGCCTCGACGTGCTCGGCGTCGATGGCGTTGCGGCGGTCGGGCCGATCGATGGTGACGACGCGCACCGCCTCGCCCCGGGTCTCCACGTGGATGGCCATGGCCGGCGACCGTACCCGTCGCCCCCTCGGCCCCCTCAGACCAGGGTGCGGGCTTCGGCGAACCGCTTGCGGAGGACGGGGACCAGGGCCGGGAGCTGGTAAGCGTCGTCGGCGGTGAGCGGCACGACGATCGGGTCGCCGTCGGTGCGGGGGATGACGACGTCGAGGCCGTCCCGTCGGGGCGTGCCGATGGTGCTCCACCGGGCGATCGGCTCCCGCTTCCAGGCGATGCCGATGCTCGTCAACCGGAGCCGGCCGACCTGCACCTCGGCGCCGCGGTCGATCTTGCCCACCAGGACCTCCCGCTCGTCGGCCCCGGCGTGGTCGCCGAGGAGCGTCCAGAGGTAGGTGAGCGTCTCGACGATGGCGGTGGCCCGCCGGGACGAGGCTGCGTTCCGAGCCGCGACCCGCACGGTCGACCCGGACTTGAGGGCGAGGGCCACCGTCATGCGGGCCGAGGCGGCCCGGCGGAACAGGGCGGCCTCGACGTCGAGCTTGAAGCGGGCGTCGGCGATGTCGTCGAACGGGACGACCGTGCCCCCGA
>CAYQGF010000714.1:0-1495 GCA_964416885.1 uncultured Iamiaceae bacterium | reverse complement strand
ACCGAGTCGACGATGGCGTCGACGGCGACGCCCGAGAGCCGCTCCTGCTCGGCGATCGAGATGCCGAGCTTGTCGAACATCTCCCGCAGCTTCGGGTCGATGTCGTCGAGGCTCTCCGGCTTGGGCCCGGCCTCCTTGGGGGCGGCCCAGTAGCTGATCGCCTGGTAGTCGATGGGGTCGATCTCCAGGTAGGGCCAGGTGGGCGGGTCCAGGGTCAGGAAGTGGCGCAGGGCGCCGAGGCGCCACTCCACGAGCCAGTCGGGCTCGTCGTGCTTGGAGGCGATGAGCCGCACCACCGACTCGTCCAGGCCCACGGGGACCACGTCGGCATCGAGGTCGGTGACGAACCCGTAGCGGTACTCGCCCCCCACCAGCCCGTCGAGCTGTGTCGCGGTGTCGGTCATGACCTCTAATAAATCCACGTTTGGCTAGAGAAATCAACTCTGGTCTTGACGAAATTCAAATAGGACTCCTATTCTTTCGGCATGGAGATGGCCCCGGACCTCGACGTCACCGAGTGGCTGAACGGCCCACCGGTCGACCTGGCCTCGCTACGGGGGCGCGTCGTCCTGATCGAGGCGTTCCAGATGCTGTGCCCGGCCTGCGTCACCCACTCGCTCCCCCAGGCCCAGCGCGTCCACCGCCAGTACTCCCGTGACGACCTCGTCGTCCTGGGCGTCCACACCGTCTTCGAGCACCACGAGGCCATGCGACCCGTGGCCCTCGCCGCCTTCCTCTCCGAGTTCCGCCTCACCTTCCCCGTCGCCGTCGACCGCCACGAGGACGACGAGCGCATCCCGTCGACCATGCGCCGCTACGACCTCCAGGGCACGCCGTCGCAGGTCCTCGTCGACCGGGCCGGGCGGGTACGGGCCAAGACCTTCGGCGTGGTCGAGGACCTGGCCCTCGGCACCCGCATCGGGCGCCTCCTCGCCGAGCCCGCCGACCCGCCCGCTCCCTGACCTCTCCCCTACACCCTGCCCATCGAAGGATCCACCATGACCATCACCCTCGACGACCTCGACCAGCTCCACGCCTCGGTGCTGTGGACCGACGACGACCGCGCCGCCCTGCGGCGGGCCGCCCCGGTCCTCGCCCCGCAGGTCGACGCCATCCTCGACGTCTGGTACGGCTTCGTCGGCTCGCACCCCCACCTGGTGGCGACCTTCGCCGGGGCCGACGGCGAGCCCGACCCCGCCTACCTGGCCGCCGTCCGCGAGCGCTTCGGCCGGTGGGTCACCGACCTGTGCGAGCAGGACCGCGACGCGGCCTGGCTCGCCGACCAGGACGAGATCGGCCGCCGCCACGCCCCCGAGGGCAAGAACCGCACCGACGGGGTGGCGTCGCCGTCGACGCACGTGCCCCTGGCCCACCTGGTCGCCCTGATCGTCCCGATCACCGTGACGATCCGCGACTTCCTCGCCGCCGACGGGGCCGACGCCGCCGAGGTCGAGGCCCGCTACCAGGCCTGGTTCAAGGCCGTCACCCTGTCGGT
>CAYQGF010000713.1:0-1496 GCA_964416885.1 uncultured Iamiaceae bacterium | reverse complement strand
CTGATCCAGGACGGCGACGTCATCAGCGTCGTGTCCACGGCCTGGCCCGAGGCCGGTGCCGACATCCTCTTCGGCATCGGCGGCACCCCCGAGGGGGTGCTGGCGGCGGCGGCCATGAAGTGCATGGGCGGTGAGATCCAGGGCCGGTTGTGGCCCCGCGACGACGCCGAGCGCCAGGCCGCCCTCGACGCCGGCTACGACCTCGACCGGGTGCTCGGCACCGACGACCTGGTCCGGGGGGACAACGCCTTCTTCGCCGCCACCGGCATCACCAACGGCGACGTCCTCCCGGGCGTCTCCTACAAGGCCCTCGGCGCCACGACCCACTCGTTGGTCATGCGGTCCAAGTCGGGCACCGTGCGCCGCATCGAGGCCCGCCACCACGGCGAGAAGCTCCAGGCCATCAGTGCGGTCGATTACGCATGAGCGCCAACGGCGACGGCACCACGATCTGGCACAACCCCCGCTGCTCGAAGTCGCGGCAGGCCAAGGCGATCCTGGAGGACGTGGGCGCGGACGCCGAGGTCCGGGAGTACCTCAAGGAGGCACCGAGCCGGTCCGAGCTCGAGGCCCTGATGACGGCCCTGGGCCTCGACGACCCCCGGGCCATGATGCGCACCGGTGAGGACGCCTACCGGCAGCTCGGGCTGGCCGACGCCACCGCCGACGAGCTGCTCGACGCCATCGTCGAGCACCCGATCCTGCTGGAGCGCCCCATCGTCGTCCGGGCCGGGAAGGCCGTCATCGGCCGTCCCCCCGAGGACGTCCACCAGCTCTTCTGACCGGCCCGGCCCACGGCCCCCGACACGAAACGGGGTCTGACCCCTCTGTGTGCCGCGGGCCTACACGCGTCGAACCCGCCGGCGGGGGGGAGGGACCGGCGGGTTCGATGCGGGTGGTACGTCGCTGACCACTTTTGGATGAGGGTGGTGCGGCGGGGGTGCACCTGACCCTCGCGATCAGAGACGGAGGGAGCTTGCCCGCCCCGGCGAACCGTCAAACCACCTTTTCGAGAAAAGTTCCTCGAGATCAGGCGGGGGCGTCGTCGCCCGCGGCCCGGAGACGGACCTCGGCCCGCCGGACGGCGGCCGTGGCCTCGTCGTCATCGCCGCCGCGGAGCAGGACCTCGGCCCGCTCCCGCGCCGCCCGGGCCCGGGCGATGTCGATCGCGGTGGCCAGCTCGGCCTGGTCGGACAGGATCGAGACCCGGTCCTCGCTGACCTCGACGAAGCCACCGTGGACGGCGACCTTCACCACGTTGCCACCGGGCTCGGCGATCTCGGTGACACCCGAGCCCAACTGGCCGAGGTAGGTGGTGTGGCCGGTGAGGAAGGCGATGTCGCCCCCGTCCTCCACGCGGGTCACGACCCGCTCGGCCTCACCGGACCAGAGGATCTTCTCCGGCGAGACGACCTGGACCTCCAGCGTCATCGGGACGACCTCACTCCCCCGCGGACTTGCGGAGCTCGTCGGCCTTGGCCTGGGCGGCCTCGGCG
>CAYQGF010000712.1:0-1498 GCA_964416885.1 uncultured Iamiaceae bacterium | reverse complement strand
CCGAGGCCGAGGTAGCCGAGGTGGCCGGGGGTGAGGGTGGTGCCGTCGAGCTCGACCGCCCCGGTGAGCACCACCAGGGCGTGCTCGAAGGATGGGTCGAGCGGGACGACGGCGTCGGCCCGCAGGTCGAGCTCGGCCCCGACGAGCGGCGTGTCGGCCCGGGCCGGCGAGGTCGCCCCGGCGAGCGTGCCGACCAGCACCGACGCCGTGCCCGACGCCAGCTCGACCCGTGGCAGCTCGGCGTGGTGGGCGAAGGCGGGCGGCCCCCAGCGGGTGGCCTCGGGCTGGGCGACCCAGAGCTGGACGCCGTGGTGGCGCGCCCCCCGCACCGCCGTCTCCTCGGCGTGGGCGATGCCGTTGCCGGCGGTCATGACGTTGAGCTGCCCGGGCCGGATCGGCTGCTCGGACCCGAGGCTGTCGCGGTGGAGCAGCTCGCCCTCCAGCAGCCAGGTGACGGTGTGCAGGCCGATGTGCGGGTGGGGGCCGATGCCGGGCCCGGCGGCCGGCGCCGGGGCCATGTGGTCGACGAAGCACCAGGCGCCGACCGTGCGCCGCGCCCGGCGGGGGAGCGCCCGGCGGACCCGCATCCCACCGACGTCGGCGTCGCGGCTCGTCGTCACCTCGACGCAGGGAGGACGGGCCGGCGCCGCCGACGCGTCGAGGTCCTCCCGGGCCACCGGTCCACTCATGCCGACAGTGTGCCGGGCTACGACCCGATGTCGGCGGTGGGGAGGATCGCCTTCTCGGCGAACGCGGCGAGCGACGCGGCCGGCTCCCGGAGGAACAGGAACGACGGCACCACGACGCGGTCGACGCCCTTGGCCGCCAGCTCCTCGACGGCGCCCACCGGGTCGTCGCCCAGGACCTCGGCGCTGCCCGCGGTGACCTCGATGGCCTCGGGGTCGCGCCCGGCATCGGCCGCGGTCTGGCGGGCGATGTCGATCAGGGTGGCCAGGTCGCCCTTGCCGGGGAAGAAGCCGTCGCCCAGCCGACCCGCCCGGCGGGCCGCGGCCTCGGTGTGCCCGCCGATGTGGATCGGGACCCGACCCCGCGCCGGCTTGGGGTTGACGCTCGCCCCGGTGAAGGACAGGAGGTCGCCCTGGTGGCTGGCGTGGTCGCCGTCCCACAGCGCTCGCATCACCTCGACGTACTCGTCGGTGCGCCGGCCCCGGCCCTCGAAGGGGACCCCGAGGGCGTCGAACTCCTCCTTCAGCCAGCCCACGCCGATGCCCAGCTCCATGCGACCACCGGACAGGGCGTCGATGGTCGCCAGCTCCTTGGCCAGGACCACCGGGTTGCGCTGGGGGAGGATCAGGATCCCGGTGCCGAGGTGGATGCGCTCGGTCACGGCGGCCACCCAGGTCAGCCAGATCAGCGGGTCGGGCAGGTCGGTGTCGGCCGCCATCGCCATCTGGCCGCTCTTGTCGTAGGGGTACTGGCTCTCGTAGCCGTCGGGGAAGATCACGTGCTCGACGGTCCAGAGCGACTCGAAGCCGGC
>CAYQGF010000711.1:0-1499 GCA_964416885.1 uncultured Iamiaceae bacterium | reverse complement strand
CCTTGGCAAGGTCGGCCAGGCCGCGGCCGAGGGCGACGGGCACCAGCGCACCAACACCCACGGGTACGGCTACGGGATGCGGCTCGGATGAGCGCGCACCCCCTCCCCCTGAAGGAAGGTCTGTAGACGATGGCCAAGGCCATGCAGAGCAAGGGCCGAGGAGCCCGGGTCATGGCGGACATGACCGACAAGGTCCAGGCGTCGCAGACCTGGAACTCGATCTTCCGCCCCGGGTCGATCTTCCGGAAGGGCTACACCGACAGCCCCCGGAACCGGTCCTACGTGATCATGAACTCGGTGCTGTACCACCTCCACCCGGTGAAGGTGAAGCGGCACGCGGTCAAGGTGTCCTACACCCTCTGCCTGGGGGGGTTGAGCTTCTTCCTCTTCATCCTGCTGACGGTCACCGGCATCTTCCTGATGTTCTTCTACCGGCCGACCGCCTCCCAGGCCTGGAACGACGTCTACGCCCTCCAGACCAACGTCGCCTTCGGCCTCCTGGTGCGGAACATGCACCGCTGGTCGGCCCACCTGATGGTGCTCTCGGTGTTCCTCCACATGGCGCGGGTCTTCTACCACGGCGCCTACAAGCCGCCCCGGGAGTTCAACTGGGTGATCGGCGTGATCCTGCTCACCCTCACCCTGCTGCTCAGCTTCACCGGCTACCTGCTGCCGTGGGACCAGCTGGCGCTGTGGGCCGTGACGGTGGGAACCAACATGATGGGCTACACCCCGGTGTTCGGGAACCAGGTCCGCTTCGCCCTGCTGGGCGGGGCCGAGATCGGCACCGACACCCTGTTGCGCTGGTACGTGCTGCACGTCCTGATGCTCCCGTTCGTGATCGTCATCTTCATGGCGATCCACTTCTGGCGGGTCCGCAAGGACGGCGGCATCAGCGGGCCGCTGTAGGACGGGAGACGACGACGTGACCGAGATTCCCGAACACCTGCGCAAGCGGGCCGAGGCCGCCCGCCAGAAGGCGGCCGCGCCCGCCCCGGCCGACGATGCCCCCGCCGCGGCCGCCGACTCCGGCGCCGCCGAGAGCGCGGGCGACAGCCGCATCCCCGCCCACCTGCTGGAGCGGGCCAAGGCCGCCCGCAGCAAGGCCGCCGGTGGCGGCGACGCCACGCCCGAGGGCGGCGGTGGCACCGCGGTGGCCACCGCCCCGGCCGGTGGTGGCGTGGCCGCGGCGGCCCCGCCCGTGGCCGCCGGCCCCGGTGGGCACACCCAGCGGCTGCTGACGGTCGTCAAGTCCGGCTCGATCCAGGACGTCAAGGCCCTGCCGCAGGACAAGGTCCACACCTGGCCCCACCTGCTGGCCATCGAGTTCGTCGCCGCCCTGTTGTGCACGGCGTTCGTGCTGATGTTCTCGATCTTCGTCAACGCCCCGCTGCTGACCCTGGCCAACCCCAACCAGACGCCGAACCCGTCGAAGGCGCCGTGGTACTTCCTGGGCCTCCAGGAGCTGCTGACGATGTTCCACCCGATGGTCACGCCCG
>CAYQGF010000710.1:1302-1501 GCA_964416885.1 uncultured Iamiaceae bacterium | reverse complement strand
ACCGGGCCCGGGCCATCGCCCGGCGCGTCCGCACCGGCACCATCGGGGTCAACGGCGGGCTCTTCTACAGCCCTGACGTCCCCTTCGGTGGTTACAAGCAGAGCGGCATCGGCCGGGAGATGGGCGTGGCCGGTTTCGAGGAGCACCTCGAGGTCAAGGCCATCGCCGAGGGCGTCTGATGGCCGGCGGTGGGGTCGCC
>CAYQGF010000710.1:0-1202 GCA_964416885.1 uncultured Iamiaceae bacterium | reverse complement strand
GGCGAGCGTGCGAGTGGCGCAGGCAACATCGCCGGCGAGCGTGCGAGTGGCGCAGGCAACATCGCCGGCGAGCGTGCGAGTGGCGCAGTGAACGCCGGCGAGCGTGCGAGTGGCGCAATGACATGGGTCCGCGACGAGCACGAGACCGTCGTGGACCTGCTGCGGGGCCGGCTGGAGACCGACCCCGACGCCGAGTACCTCGACGTGTGCGGCACCAAGGTCACCGCGGCCGAGGTGGCCGATGCGGCCGGGCGGCTGGCCGGCGCCCTGGCCGGGCTGGGCGTCGGGGCCGGCGACCGGGTGGCCACGCTGGTCGAGAACTCGGCCGAGGCCCTGCTCGCCTGGTGGGGCATCGTCGTCGGCGGGGCCATCGCGGTGCCGGTCAACACCGCCTACAAGGGCGAGTACCTGCGCCACCAGCTCGCCGACTCCGGCGCCCGCGTGCTGGTCGTCGAGTCCGACCTGGCCGAGCGGGCGGAGCGGGTGGTCGACGAGGTCCCGGGGCTGGAGCACGTCGTGATGATCGGCGCGGCCACGCCGTCGGTCCGGGTGCCGGTGCACCGCTGGGACGACCTGCTGGGCGCGCCGGCTGCGCCCTTCGCCGACGTGCGGCCCGGCGACCTGGCCACGTTCGTCTACACCGGGGGCACGACCGGGCCGTCCAAGGGCTGCATGCTCAGCCACGGCTACCACGGCAAGCTGTCCCGCCAGATCGGCGTCTGCTGGCGACGCACCGCCGACGACGTGGTGTGGACCCCCCTCCCGCTGTTCCACTTCAACGCCATCGTCACCGCGGTGCTGGGGCCGCTCATCTACGGAGGGCGGGCCGCCATCCACCGCCGCTTCTCGGTGTCGCAGTTCTGGCCCGAGATGAACCGGGTCGGCGCGACGGTCACCTCGACCCTCGGCACCATGGCCTACCTGCTGGCCAACGACGTCGACCGCCCCGAGCAGCCGTTGTCCGGGGCGCCCGAGGCCAACACCACCCTGCGGCTGCTCGGCGCCGCCCCGCTGCCGGTCGAGATCGACGCCACCTTCCGGACGCGCTTCGGCGTACCGACGTTCTCCGGCGCCTACGGCGTCACCGAGGCGTCGCTGGTGTCGTGGCAGCCGCCAGGTGTCGCCAACAAGCCGAACGCCGCCGGGGTCGTCAACGACGAGTACTTCGACGTCCGCATCTTCGACGACGACGATGACGAGCT
>CAYQGF010000709.1:0-1511 GCA_964416885.1 uncultured Iamiaceae bacterium | reverse complement strand
GAGGCCGAGGTCGTCCTCGACTACGTCACGCCCCGGTTCCGGGACTTCACCCCCGGCGAGTTCGTCTACCGGCGGAGCGGCGTCTTCACCGACCGTGGCTTCCGTTCGGTCGTGGCCCCCCGGACCATGCGCCAGGCCGATGCCTACCTGGCGCAGGTCGGCTTCCGCCCCCGAGGGGCGGACCGGGTCCTCGACCTGGCCTGACGGTCCGCCCGGCCGGGTGCGACCAGCCCCTGCTGGTGGATGCTCCTACCCGAGGGGCACCGTGGTCTCGACCCGACCGGCGCGGGGGTGCCAGGCCGTGACGGTGACGTCGGTGCCCGCCTCGGCGGTGACGACCCACGTCGCCAGGGCCCGGTCGGGGGTGCCGTCGTGGCTCCCCGCGAACCGGAGTGCGGCCCGGCCCTCGAGCTGGCCGAGCGTGAGCCGGGCCGGCCCGCCGACGACCTCCACGCCGTCGCCGCCGACCTCGGCCACCAGCGGGCGGACCAGCTTGGCCTTGCGGGCCCGGACGCTGATGTCGGTGGGCAGCCAGCCGGTGTTGACCAGCCCCACCTCGACCCGCCACGTCCGCTCGCCGAGCGGCACCGCCACCGCCTTCCGCACCGCCAGGCCCGGCGCGGCCAGTGCCTGGGCGACGGCGAAGGCGGCGTGCGGGGCGACCTCGGCCTCCAGCCGGTCGAGCGGGGGGTTGGTCCAGATCCCGTTGACGGGCCACCCGCCCAGCTCGACGTCGCCCAGGTCGGGGTGGGCGAACGGGTACCAGGGCACGAAGGCGTCGGCGGCGTGCTCGTCGCACCAGCGGAGCACGGCGAGGGCCTCGTCGTCGGTCGGGCCGAGGTACCAGAACTTGGTCGACTGCTTGGTGCCGGTGGCGGCGTGGACGACGTCCCAGAACTCGGTGGTCCAGCCGAACACGCCGAGGTGCTCGTAGGCCCAGTCGTCGGCCGCGCCGCTCATGGTGTCCGAGCGGTCCCAGGTGAAGTCCTCGAAGACCGAGTGCACCGGGTAGCCGGTCAGCTCCGTGCCCCGACGGCCCAGCTCGGTGTAGGTCCACACGTCGCCGGGCGGGAGGTCCCGGTCGGAGGTGGTGGACGAGGGGCGGAGGATCACCCCGCCGCTGGTGTGGAAGGCGTTGTAGCCGCAGATGTTGGGCCGGGCGACGATGGCGCGCACCAGGGCGTCGACCTCGGGCTCCGACAGCGGGTGGTCGCCGCGGCCCCGGACCCCGGTGCCCCAGCCGGCCGGGAAGTTGCGGTTGAGGTCGAGGCCCTCGGGCGGGCGCGGCGTCGGGAGGGTGAACCCGTCGTGGTCGACGACCCGGCACTCGTCGAGCAACCGGTACCGGGGCCGGTCGCCGACGTCGCCGTCCATCGGCACCGGCACCAGGAGCCGCTCGTCGTCGGGGTGCGTCGTCCAGGCCCCGTCGGGGTCGGGGACGCGCATCTGGAGGATCCGCCCGTCGCCGTCGACGTCCTCGGCGTGGGTGCCGGGCCACTCGTGGGCGTCGG
>CAYQGF010000708.1:0-1513 GCA_964416885.1 uncultured Iamiaceae bacterium | reverse complement strand
GCATCGGCTTCGGCAGCCGGGCCGTCGTCACCGGCGACACCACCCAGGTCGACGTCCCGGGCGGCCGCAGCGGGCTCGACGGCCTGGAGCAGACCCTCGCGGGCATCGAGGGGTTGGCTTTCGTGCGGCTCGACCGGCGCGACGTGGTGCGCCACCGGATCGTGGCCGACATCGTCGACGCCTACGACCGGGCCGAGGCCGGCCGGGGCCGTCCGCACCGGTCGGACCGCTCGGACCGCTCGGACCGCTCGGACCGCTCGGACCGTTCGGACCGTCGTCGGTGATCCGCCGACCGGGGCCGGGGGGGCCGAGACCGCAGACGGCGCCGATCGAGGTCGACCTCACCGTCGACTGCGACGAGGAGGTCGATGGCCCGCGCTGGGCCGGCCTCCTCGCCGCGGCGTTGGCGGCGGAGGGCGTGGCGCCGGGCGCGGCGGTGGGGCTGACCTTCGTGGCCCCGACGGTGATGGCCGACCTCAACCAGGCCCACATGGGGGGCACCGGCCCCACCGACGTCCTGGCCTTCCCGATCGATGGGTTGGCGGCCGAGGGTTCGACCGGTGGCGTGGCGGTGCCGGGGGTCGTGGGCGACGTCGTGATCTGCCCGGCGGTGGCGTGGGCCGGGGCCGAGGGCCATGCCGGGTCGGCCGACGACGAGCTGGCCCTGCTCGTGGTGCACGGCGCCCTCCACCTCCTCGGCCACGACCACGGCGAGGACGACGAACGGGTGGTGATGCAGGGCCGGGAGCGGGCACTGCTGGCCGCCCACCACGGCCCGCTGGCCGGCGACCCCTGGGCCGTCGGCCCGGAGGACGGGCCATGAGGTCGGGGTTCGTCTCGATCGTCGGCCGGCCCAACGTCGGCAAGTCGACCCTGCTCAACCAGATCCTGGGCGAGAAGGTCGCCATCACCTCCGACAAGCCGCAGACCACCCGCTCCCAGGTGCGGGGCATCCTCCACGCCGTCACCGAGGTCGTCGGGGAGGACGGGTCGCCCGAGGACGTGGAGGTCCAGGTCGTCTTCGTCGACACGCCGGGCGTGCACAAGCCCCGCACGGCGTTGGGCGAGCGGCTCAACGAGCGGGCCACCGATGCCGTGAGCGGGGTCGACGTGGTGTGCGTGGTCGTGGACGCCACCGCCCCGATCGGCCCGGGCGACCGGTTCGTGGCCGAGCGGGCGCCGTCGTCCGCGGTGCTGGTGCTCAACAAGGTCGATCGGGCCACGCCGACCCAGATCGCCCAGCAGCTCACCGAGGCCGCCGAGCTGGGCTTCTCCGAGTACGTGCCGGTGTCGGCCCGCACCGGCGAGGGCGTCGACGCCCTGTTGAAGGTGCTGGTCGACCGGATGCCCGAGGGGCCGCCGTTCTACCCCGACGACGTGGTGCGGGAGACCTCCGACGAGGTGTGGGTGGCGGAGCTGGTGCGCGAGCAGCTCCTGGCCGTCACCCGGGACGAGGTGCCGCACTCGATCGCCTGTCGGGTCACCGAGTGGGAGGACGACCACGTGCGGGTCG
>CAYQGF010000707.1:0-1522 GCA_964416885.1 uncultured Iamiaceae bacterium | reverse complement strand
CCGGGCCACGGCGTCGAGGTTGGCCTGGACGAAGCCGGGCTTCAGCAGCAGGTCCTCGGGCGGGTAGCCGGTGATCGCCAGCTCGGGGAAGGCGGCGATGTCGGCGCCCGCGGCCTCGGCCCGGCGGTAGGCGTCGAGGATGCGGTCGACGTTCCCGTCGAGGTCGCCGACCCACGTGTCGATCTGGCAGGCGGCGATGCGCAGGCGGGCCACCGCGCCAGCGTACGCGCCCCCGCCCTCCCCCGAACCCGCCGAACTTTGAGCGGAAAAGACCGCCCCGCGGAACAAAGCACTCAAAGTTCGGGCGCATACGTTGACGGCGCCCCCGACGCATGCGAAAGTCCGCATATGTCGGGTCACGACCACGGACACTCGCACGGGCCGGCGTTGGCCCGGGCCGGGTCGCGGCACTTCCGGCGGCTGTCGATCGGCTTCGCCGTCATCGCCACCTTCTTCGTGGTCGAGGCGGTGGCCGGCGTGCTCACCCGGTCGCTGGCCCTGCTGTCGGACGCCGGCCACATGCTCACCGACGTCGTCGGGCTCGGCATGGCCCTGGCCGCCATCGGGCTCGCCAACCGCCACGAGGCCCGGCGCGACCTTCCCGGCAACCGACGCCACACCTTCGGCCTGTACCGGCTGGAGATCCTGGCCGCCTTCGTCAACGCCCTGCTGCTGTTCGGGGTGGCCGGCTACGTCCTCTTCGAGGCGGTGCGGCGGCTGCAGGAGCCGGCCGAGGTGCTGGGGGCGCCGATGCTGGTCGTCGCCGTGCTCGGGCTGGTCGCCAACCTGGTCGTGTTCTTCCTGCTGCGGGAGGGGGCCAAGGAGAGCATCAACGTCGAGGGCGCCTACCTGGAGGTGCTGGCCGACACCCTCGGCTCGGTCGGGGTGATCGTCGCCGCCGTCCTGCTCCAGGTGTTCGGGTGGACGTGGGTCGATCCCGTGGTCGGCGCCGCCATCGGGCTGTGGATCCTGCCCCGCACGTGGCGGCTGGGGCGCCAGGCGGTCCGCATCCTCCTCCAGTCGGCGCCCGACGGCTTCGACGTCGCCGCCCTGGAGGCCGAGCTGGGCGCCCTGCCCGACGTGGTCGACGTCCACGACCTCCACGTCTGGACCCTCACCTCGGAGATGGAGGCGGCGTCGGCCCATCTGATGACCACGCCCGAGGCCGATGCCCACCGGGTGCTCGACCAGGCCCGCACCCTGCTCCACGACCGCTACGCCATCGACCACGCCACCTTCCAGGTCGAGCCCAGCACCCACACCGGGTGCACCGAGGTCGTCTGGTAGCCGGCCGACTGCGACGACCAGGTCGCGGCGGCCACACTGGCGCCATGGGCCCGACGGCGCGGTCGCGCACGGCGCAGGGGGTGGCGGTCGAGCGGGCGGTGCTCCACCGGCTCGGCGCCCTCGACGACCCTCACGCCCGGGCGCTGCTGGCGCCGTCGATGGCTGCGGTCACGGCGGTGGCCGAGCGGCTGCCCCGGCGGACCTGGGCCCGGGCGGTGACCCTCGCCGGCCTGAC
>CAYQGF010000706.1:0-1522 GCA_964416885.1 uncultured Iamiaceae bacterium | reverse complement strand
ACGTCACCGTCCCGGTGTCGGGCCGGTCGACCAGCCAGGCCCGCGCCGTCGGGCATGTGGGCGATCGGGAGATCCTCACCGTCAACGCCGCCCTCGGCTCCCGCAGCCTCGAGACCCACGGCCAGCTCGTCGCCATGCCCGACGTGCCCGCCCCCGAGGACTGCCCGGACCGGCCGTTCCGCGACCGGCCCTTCGACAAGGCCACGATCGGCGACCGCATGGAGATGCGCCTCGCCCGGGGCCGGGGCCACGACGACTACGACGGCACCCCCTCGGCCGACGGCCGCTCCGCCCTGTGGGCCCGGGTGCCCGACCTCCCCGACACCACCGCCCCCAAGCTGGCCATCCTCGGCGACTACGTCCCCTTCGGCACCGGCCAGGCCATGGGCCGCTTCATCGGGGGCAACAGCCTCGACAACACCCTGCGGGTCGTGCAGCTGGTGCCCACCGAGTGGGTGCTGCTCGACATCCAGGTCCACGCCCTCCAGCGGGGCTTCGCCCACGGCCTGGTGCACCTCTGGTCCCAGGACGGCACCCTGCTCGGCACGGCCAGCCAGTCGACCATCGCCCGGGAGTGGGGCTAACCCTGGGGCGAGCCCTCGGGGCTGGCGATGCGGAGCAGGTTGCCGTCGGGGTCGAGCAGGGCCATCTCCCGCAGGCCGTACGGCGTCGGGCCCGGAGGGTGGAGCCGGGGGAAGCCGGTGCGGGCGTCGGGCACGCCGGCGTCGGCGGCCGCCGCGGCCCACGCCTCGACGTCGTCGACGTAGAGGTAGGCGCCGCTGTCGTTGGTCGACGGGTCCCACGACGGGCCGGCGAAGAAGAAGTGGAGCCCGATGGCGCCCCGGCGCAGCAGCAGGTACTCGTCGGGGAAGTGGCCCTCGACCTCGAAGCCGAGCGGGGCGTAGAAGCCGGCCGTGGCGTCGAGGTCCGACGAGGCGAGGATGGGCGAGACCGACTCGGGCACGACGGCAGCCTACGAAGACGTAGCCTGCGGCGCCGTGGGCCTGCCGACACCAGCCAAGGACCGGACCGCCGTCGTCACCGGAGCATCCTCCGGCATCGGGGCCGAGCTGGCCCGGGAGCTGGCCGGCCGGGGCCACGGGGTCACCCTCGTCGCCCGGCGGGAGGAGCTGCTGCGCGACCTGGCCGACGAGCTGTCCGCCAGCCACGGCGTGCGGGCCGAGGTGGTGGCGGCCGACCTGGCCGACCCCGTCAGCCGGACGGCCCTGCTCGACGAGGTCGCGGCGCGCGGCCTCACCGTCGACGTGCTGTGCAACAACGCCGGCTTCTCCAACAGCGGTGCGGTGGCGACGTCGGACCCCGAGGCCGAGGTGCGGCTGGTGCGGGTCGACGTCGAGGCCGTGGTCGACCTGTGCAGCCGGGTCGTGCCCGGGATGGTCGAGCGGGGCCGGGGCGCGGTGCTCAACGTGGCGTCGGTCGGGGCGTTCCAGCCCCTGCCGGGCCAGGCCTCGTACGCCGCGGCCAAGGCGTTCGTCCTCTCCTACACCGACTCGCTCCACGG
>CAYQGF010000705.1:0-1523 GCA_964416885.1 uncultured Iamiaceae bacterium | reverse complement strand
GGAACAGGTCGAGCACCCGGCTGCGCTCCAACCGGTAGCCGGCGGCGACGAGGAGCCCGGCGTCGCGGCCCAACGAGGCGGCGTCGCAGCTGACCAGCACGACCGTGCCGGCGCCGGTCGCCACCACCCGGTCGACCCCGGTGTGGCCCAACCCGGCGCGGGGCGGGTCGGCCACCACCACATCGGCCGGTACCGGTTCCCACCGCTCGATGGTGGACCGCACGACCTCGACGTCCGGGCCCAGGTTCACCCGGGCGTCGGCCACCGCCGAGGGAGAGGGCTCGACGGCGACGACCTCGGCGAAGCCGGCCCCCACCGTGCCGGCGAACAGCCCGATGCCGGCGGCCAGGTCGACCATCCGCCCGGTGCCGTCGACGGAGCCCACGGCCGCGCCGACCTCCGCCACCAAGGCGTCGGCCGCCTCGGGCGAGGGCTGGAAGAACGACCGGGCTGCGACCTGCCAGCGGCGCCCGCCGGCCACCTCGTGGACCACGCCCGGGTCGTCACCGTCGGCCCCGACCACGGCGACGTCGGCCGGGACCGTCACGCCGGCCGCTGTCGGTTGGGCCAGCACCACCCGCTCGTCGGTGCGGGCGCCGACCCGGAGCACGACCTCGTCGGCCCCGCCGAAGCGGCCCTCGACCAGCAGCTCGGCCACGGCCGTGTGGGCGACGCGGCACTCCTCGACGACCACCACGTCGTGGCTGCCACGGCGTCGGTAACCGGCCCGCCCGTCGACGACCGCGGCGCGGACGGTCGTGCGCCCGGCCGTGGGGACCGGTGGCGCGGCCTCGACCGGCGGTGGCGAGATCCGGCCGATCCGCTCCAGGGCGTCGGCGACGATCGTCGTGCCGAGCCGGCCCTGGAGGGCGACGTCGACGTGCTGCCAGTCGCACCCGCCGCAGCCGTCGGCCCCGTGGGGGCACGGTGGGGTCCGACGCCCGGGCGCGGCGGTGAGGACATCGGTGGTGATCGCCCGGCCGTGGCGGCGCCGGACCTCGGTGACGGTCGCCCGCACCCGCTCCCCCGGCAACGCCCCGGCCACGAACAGCGTCCGCCCGTCCTCGGCCCGGGCCACCCCCTCCCCGCCCGTCGCCACCCGCACGACGTCCACCTCGACGATGGCCCCGACCTCCGGTGCCGCGCTCATACGCCCCTCCTCCGTTCTGGCGCGCCAGGACCGACGTTCCGGCCCCTCGGCGCGCCAGAAGCGTGACCGGTCCGTTCTGGCGCGCCAGGACGCCGGATCCGGGGCCTGGGCGCGCCAGAAGCGAGGACGGCGCCGGTGGTCACGGGGCGGACAGCTCGCGTTCGAGGGGCGAGCGGAAGCGGGCCGTGACGGCCTGGCCGGCGAACCACCCGGCGAGGGCGGCGGCCTCGGCGTCGACGGCCGCGGCGACCGACCGGCCCACGTCGTCCAGCAGGCGGGTGACGACCGTGCCGTCGGGCCGCTGGCCCCAGCCGCCGACGATGCGCCCGTCGGCCCACACCGTCGGCCCGGCGTTGCCGTTGCGGTCGAACAG
>CAYQGF010000704.1:0-1523 GCA_964416885.1 uncultured Iamiaceae bacterium | reverse complement strand
GGGGTGAGGGCCTGGTACTCGCGGGCCGAGATGCCCCCGGCGAACAGGGCCGGGTCGTAGGTCGGGTACGAGGCCAGGGCCAGCACCGCGCCGTCCCGGGGGTCGAGCACCACCCCGGCCGCCCCCGGTGGGTCGCAGCCCTCGGCGCTCGTCGGGCAGCCACCGTCGACGACGCCCCGCCGGCCCTGCACCTCGGTGGCGAGGGCCTGCTCCAGGGCGTACTGCACATCGATGTCGATGGTGAGGTACACGTCGCGCCCGGGCTGGGGCTCGACGCGCCGGTCGGTCAGCTCCCGGACCGGCCGGCCCTGGTCGTCCACCTCGTAGACGATGCGGCCGGGTCGGCCCCGGAGGTCGGTGTCCCAGGTCCGCTCGACCCCGGCCCGGCCGACCACCGACGCCGCCTCGGGCAGCCCCTCGTCGTACTGGCTGGGCGCGGCGACGTACCCGAGGACGTGGGCGGCGAGGGCGCCGTAGGGGTACCGGCGGGCGGGCTCCTCGGTGACGACGACCCCCGGGAAGTCCTCGGGCGCGGCCCGGAGCCGGGCCACCAGGGCGTCCGACGCCCCGAAGACCACCGTGACCGGCTCGTCGGCGTCGGCATCGGCCAGCCGCGACCAGACGTCGACCGGGTCGAGGGGGAACGGAGAGCCCGGCGGCGCCCCCGGCACCGCGCCCCGCACCGAGGCCGGGTCGGCCGCCAGGGCCTCGACCCGATCGGCGAGGAGGGCCTCGGTCAGCCGGTCGGCGACCACCTGCCGCTCGGCCGCCGGGAGCCCGGCCAGCCCGGCCGGGTCGACCGCCACCTCGGCCACCAGGCCGTCCTCGACCAGCACCTTCCCCTCCCGGTCGAGGATCCGCCCCCGAGGAGCCTCGACCACCACCACCTGGGCCCGTAGCTCCTCGGCGGCGTCGCTGCTCATCACGCTCAGCCCGGTCGTCACCAGGAGACCGGCCGCCATTGCGACCACGCCGTGGCGCAGCCGCAGCCGCAGGCCCCTCATCGGGCTGCCACCGCGTCGCGCACGGCGAGCAGCACGGCGACCGGGTCGTCGAGCACCCGGGCGACCTCGACGGGCGGGGCGCCGACGCTGAGGGTGGCGCTGCGGCCGTCGGGCTCGACCACCACGCCGAGGGTC
The DNA here is from genome assembly GCA_964416885.1 of uncultured Iamiaceae bacterium. Classification (GTDB taxonomy): domain Bacteria; phylum Actinomycetota; class Acidimicrobiia; order Acidimicrobiales; family Iamiaceae; genus Iamia. The sequence continues at coordinate 384 of CAYQGF010000704.1, read as the reverse complement.
GTGTCGTCGTCGACCGGACCGACGAACATCTCGGCCCCGCCGCCGAGGGCCTGGAAGCCGCGGGCCAGCTCGTCCTCGCTCACCGGCAGGGGCACCGGCTCGGTGAGCCGCTGGACCGTGACCGACACGGTGAGGTCGCCGGCCCGGTAGGCCGCGGTGACGACCCCGCCGGGCAGGGTCGACGCCCCGACGAAGCGGGCCGGGGCCAGGGCCTCGGCCAGGGCGGCGCCCCCGGGCACGTCGGCGGGGCCGATCGCCCGGCCACCGGTCGGCGGGCCGGTGACCGGTGGCTCGCCGTCGAAGGGCCGGGCCCCGGCCCGCAGCCACCGGCTGTCGACCGGGCCGGCGGCCGCGGTCGTGGCGTCGCGCCCGGGCCGGTCGTCG
>CAYQGF010000703.1:0-1527 GCA_964416885.1 uncultured Iamiaceae bacterium | reverse complement strand
TGGTCTTCGCCGTCTGCTGCTGGTCGCTGCACAACCGCGACAAGCTCGTCGCCCAGGCCCGCGCCGCGGCAAGCTGACCACGATGGGTCAGTACCTCCCCGTCGTCGTCCTCTTCGTCCTGGCCCTGCTCTTCGCGGTGGTCAGCCGGGTGGCGTCGGGGATCATGGCCCCGCGCCGGCCAACCCCGGCCAAGACCGCGCCCTACGAGTGCGGCATCGTGCCCTCCCGCGAGCCCCCGGAGCGGTTCCCGGTGCGCTTCTACTTCGTGGCCATGATCTTCATCGTCTTCGACATCGAGATCGTGTTCCTCTACCCCTACGCCGTGATCCACCGTGAGCTCGGGATCTTCGGCCTGGTCGAGATGATCGCCTTCTCGGTGCTCGTCTTCGCCACGTTCGTGTACCTGATCGGCAACCGGGGCCTCGACTGGGGCCCGCTCCGGCGGGAGAGCCCGGTCGCGGTCGACGGCATCGTGTCGGCGGGCCGCACCACGGCCACGACGATCCGTCGGGTCGGCCTCGAGGGCCGGCCCGTCCCGCAGGGGACCGAGGAGGCGGCCTGATGGGCTGGGACGTCAAGGAGGGCCTCGAGGGGCTCGACCACAACATCCTCACCGGCCGGGTCGAGGACCTGGTGCGCTGGGCCCGCAAGTCCTCGCTCATGCCGGCGACCTTCGGGCTGGCCTGCTGCGCCATCGAGATGATGGGCACCGGCGGCTCGCACTACGACCTGGCCCGCTTCGGGATGGAGGTCTTCCGGGCCTCCCCCCGCCAGGCCGACCTGATGATCGTGGCCGGTCGGGTCTCGCAGAAGATGGCTCCGGTCCTGCGGCAGGTCTACGACCAGATGATGGACCCCAAGTGGGTGCTGTCGATGGGCGTCTGCGCCAGCTCGGGCGGCATGTTCAACAACTACGCCATCGTCCAGGGTGTCGACCAGATCGTGCCGGTCGACGTCTACGCCCCCGGCTGCCCGCCCGGGCCCGAGACGCTGATCCACGCCATCAACACCCTGCACGAGAAGATCCTCACGGGGGAGCTCCTGCGCCGTCGGGAGGAGACCGGTGGGGGCGCCGGCCTCCAGGTCGACCAGCGCGACGGCCAGTCCGCCCCCGTTCTCCTCGGAAAGCCGTAGCCGTGTCTGACCCCGCCGACACCCCCGACGGCGGCCCGGACCTGGCCGAGGGGCCGTCGGGCCCTGCGCCGATCCACGGCCACCCGGTCACCGAGGCCCTGGGTGAGACCACGGTCCACGTGCCCCGCGAGGCGCTGGTCGCCCTGGCCCGCACCCTGCGCGACGAGGGCTGGCTCATGGGCCTCGACCTCACCGCCGTCGACCACCTGGCCAACGGTGGCCGCCCGGCCCTGCCCGAGGGCGTGACGCCGGAGCGCTTCGAGGTCGTCGTCCTGCTGATCAACCACCGGGAGCCGGCCCGTCTGCGGCTCAAGGTCCAGGTGCCCGAGGACGACCCGACGGTGCCCTCGCTGTTCGAGGTCCACCCCGGCACCGAGGCCCTGGAGCGCGAGG
>CAYQGF010000702.1:0-1534 GCA_964416885.1 uncultured Iamiaceae bacterium | reverse complement strand
TCGCCGTCGCCCACGAGCGGTGGCTGGCCGTGCGCGACCCCCTCAACGCCGTGTTTCGCACGCCGCTGTACGTCACGAGCGAGGCCGATGTGGCCGACCACGTGGCCGAGCTGGTCGACCTGCTCGGGCTGGGCGCCTTCCGCAGCAAGTTCGTCGGCGAGCTGTCCACCGGGTCGCGTCGCATCGTCGACCTGGCCTGCGTGCTCGCCCACCGGCCCTCGGTCGTGCTGCTCGACGAGCCCTCGTCGGGCATCGCCCAGCGCGAGGCCGAGGCCCTCGGCCCCCTGCTGCTCCAGATCCGCGACGTCCTCGGGGCGAGCATGGTGGTGATCGAGCACGACATGCCGCTGATCACCTCGGTGTCCGACCGCCTCGTCGCCCTCGACCAGGGCCAGGTCGTCACCGAAGGCCCGCCCGACGACGTGCTGGCCCACCCCGACGTCGTCGCCTCGTACCTCGGCACCGGCCCCGCCGCCACCCGGTCGGGCGCGGTGCCCCCATCCGCATCCGGAGGCTCGTGATGCCCGACGCCCCGTCCGCCCGGTCCCGCCCCGGCCCCCTGACCGTCTACGGCCCGGTCGCCATCCTGGCCGTCGCCATCCTGCTGGTCGGCGTGCTGGCGACCGTGAAGGGGAAGAGCGACGACACCATCTCGGTGGCCACCCCGACCGACCCGGGCCGCGGCGGCGCCGAGGGGAGCGACCCGACCGACAACCCGGACCTGCCCGTCACCTTCAACGACGCGGCCGCGGCCGGGACCGCGGCCGACCACGACTGGGGCGACTGCGACCTGATCACCGGCCGGGTCCGCCTGCCGAGCGTGTACGCCCCACCCTGCGTCCCCGTCTTCACCGGGGACAACGGGGGGGCGACGTCGCGCGGCGTCACGGCCGACACCATCAAGGTCGTCTCCTACGAGGCCCCGCCCGGGGGCGACCTGAGCGCCGCCCTCTCGGGCCTGATCGACGACATCGAGGTCCAGCGCCGGACCCGTGACTCGTACGTCGAGCTGCTGTCGAACGTCTTCGAGACCTACGGGCGGGAGATCGAGGTCGTGACCCTCATCGGGTCGGGTGGCGCCGACGATGCCGCCGCCGCGGTCGCCGACGCCATCAAGATCCGCGAGGAGATCAAGCCCTTCGCCGTGCTCGGCGGCCCGGCCCTGACCAACGCCTTCGCCGACGAGCTGGCCGGCGACCCCGGTGCCGGCGACGGCATCCTCTGCATCGGTTGCGGCCTGTCGGTGCCGGACTCGGTGTTCCAGAAGAACGCGCCCTACATGTGGGGCAACGGGCCCACCCCCGAACAGTTCCTGGTCAACTTCGGCGACTACCTGGCCAAGCGGCTGCTGGGGCGCACCGCCGACTACGCCGGGGGTGACATCCAGGGCCGGCCCCGGGTGTTCGGCATCATCAACTTCGACCAGGACCCGCCGGTGTTCGCCGACGTCGCCCGGGAGGTGACGGCCCGCGGGGAGCAGCGGGGCTTCGAGGCCGCGGTGCGGGAGACCTACATCCTCGACATCCCCAAGCTG
>CAYQGF010000701.1:0-1535 GCA_964416885.1 uncultured Iamiaceae bacterium | reverse complement strand
GGAGGATGCCGGCGATGTTGGCGACCACGTCGAGCCCGCCACCGTTCTCGACCGCACGGGCCACCGTCTCGGCCACGGCCGCCTCGTCGGACACGTCGGCGACGTGGGGCGTGACGGTGCCGGTGGCCTCGGTGGGCAGGGCATCGACGGTGGCCTTCAGCCCGTCGGCGTTGACGTCGACGGCGAGGACGTTCGCCCCCTCGGCCGCCAGCCGCAACGCGGTCGCCGCCCCGATGCCCGACGCCGCCCCCGTGACGAGGGCGCTCCTCCCGGTCAGCCGGGGACTGGGGAGCGGGGTGGTCGGGGGCAGTAGCTCGGCCATCCCCGCACACTAGAACACGTTCTCATTTCCCGAACCGTGGGCGGAAGACCGCCGTCGACGGCGGGGACGGGTCCACGGTTCCGGGGGCGGGGCCGAACTGTGGGCGGAAGACCGCCGTCGAGGGCGGGGACGGGTCCACGGTTCGGGGACGGCTAGCCTCGAAGGCGGTCTCCGCCTGGCCGGCGGGGCGCCCGTGCAGGGCTGTGCAGATGTGAGCCAGCTGGCTCCGGCCCGGCGACATCCCAATTCGATGCTGCGGAGCGGACGCTGGCGCGCCCGCCCGCATCGCCGTCCCCGGAAGGACCCCCATGCCCCTCGCCCCTGACGACTTCAAGATCGCCGACCTCTCCCTGGCCGGCTTCGGCCGCAAGGAGATCCAGCTGGCCGAGCACGAGATGCCCGGCCTGATGTCCACCCGCGCCGAGTACGCCGACGCCCAGCCCCTCGCCGGCGCCCGCATCATGGGCTCGCTGCACATGACCATCCAGACCGCGGTCCTGATCGAGACCCTGGTCGCCCTGGGCGCCGACGTGCGCTGGGCCAGCTGCAACATCTTCTCCACCCAGGACCACGCCGCGGCCGCCGTGGTGGTCGGCCCCGACGGCACCACCGACGCCCCCCGCGGCGTGCCCGTCTACGCCTGGAAGGGCGAGACGCTGGAGGAGTACTGGTGGTGCACCGACCAGGCCCTCCGCTGGCCCGATGGTGGCGGCCCCAACATGATCCTCGACGACGGCGGCGACGCCACCATGCTCGTGATCAAGGGCAAGGAGTACGAGACCGCCGGCGCCGTGCCCGAGCCCACCGAGGACGACTCCGAGGAGTGGACCGTCGTCCTGAACCTCCTCGCCGAGAGCGTGGCCAAGGAGCCGACCCGCTGGACCGAGGTCGCGGCCGGCATCAAGGGCGTCACCGAGGAGACCACCACCGGCGTCCACCGGCTCTACCAGATGTTCGAGGCCGGCACCCTGCTGTTCCCGGCCATCAACGTCAACGACTCGGTCACCAAGTCGAAGTTCGACAACCTCTACGGCTGCCGCCACAGCCTCATCGACGGCCTCAACCGCGCTACCGACGTGATGATCGGCGGCAAGGTGGCGTTCGTGGCTGGCTACGGCGATGTCGGCAAGGGCTGCGCTGATTCGCTGCGGGGCCAGGGGGCCCGGGTGATCGTGGCCGAGGTCGACCCGATCTGTGCGCTCCAGGCCGCCAT
>CAYQGF010000700.1:0-1538 GCA_964416885.1 uncultured Iamiaceae bacterium | reverse complement strand
CGAGCAGGTTGCGGTCGGTGTGGCCGATGACCTCGTGCTGGTTGGGGCCGTCGACCGAGGGGGTCGAGTCGAGCGAGGCGGGGGTGCGGGCCGCGGTCGCCTGGCGGGTCTCGAGCAGGTCGGCGGTGTCGATGCCGACCTCGTCGGCCACCTCGGCGGTCGTGGGGGACCGGCCCAGCTCGGTGGTGAGGCGGTCCGCGGCCTCCCGCACCGGCACGGCGAGCTCGTGGACCTTGCGGGGGACCCGGATGCTCCACCCGTGGTCGCGGTAGTGCCGCCGCAGGGCGCCGAGGATCGTCGGTGTGGCGAAGGCGGGGAACGGCAGCCCCCGCTCGCAGTCGAAGCGCTGGAGCGCCACCACCAGCGACTCCCGGGCGACCTGGTCGAGGTCCTCGCTGGGCTCCCGGTCGCGCCGGAGGCGACGGGCCAGGGACAGGGCGTACTGGTCGTACTCGGCGACCAGCGCCGCCAGGTCGGCCTCGGCGCCGGTCCGGGCGTAGCGGACGTGCCGCGCCCACACCTCGAGCGGGACGCCGGGCCGGCGGCTCCAGTCCCGGGCATCGTCGCCCCGGGGGACCGTGCGCCGGGCGCGCAGCGTGTCGACCATCGTCGTCACGGCCTCGAGCCGACGACGGGCGTGACGACGGCACAGGCGGCTCCGCGAGGCCGCGTCGCGGCTGGCCTCGTGCGCCCTTGCGGCCCGTTCGGAGGTGGCCGTCAACGGGTCCGTCAGCACGTCGGTCATTCACCGGACCTACCCGGGCGGAGGGCATCGGAACCCCGGGGCGGTGGGGGCGGACGAAGTTTCACCCTCCCGGGTGACCCGGTCCGGCCCCGGCCCGAGGCGTAGGGTGCCCGGCCCATGAGGGCGAGGTCCGGGCTCGCCGTGACCGGGTTCGTGCCGTTGCTGCTGCTCGTGGTCGACCCCGCGGGCTGGTACCCGTTCGGTCCGGTCAAGGCTCTGGTGGCCTCGGTCGGAGTGCTGGTGCTGGCGGCCCTGACGCTGGCCCCGGCCCGTTCGGCTCGCCCCGCCCTGGTCGCGGCCGGGGCCCTCGTCGCCGTGCTCGCCGTGGCCGCGATCGTCGGGGAGGACCCCCTCTACGCCTGGACGGGCACCCCGGAACGCCGGGCCGGGGTCGTGCTGTGGGTGCTCTGCGGCCTGGCCCTGGCGGTCGGCGCCTCGGTCGGTCGGCCCTGGGTCGAGCGGCACGGGGTGGAGCGGGGCGTGCTGGCCGCCGGCCTCGGGGTCGGGGCCGTGGGGACCGACGTGGGGATGCCCGAGACGGGGCGCTTGGCCCGCGGCGACGGGGCGGCGCTGCTGCTCGGCGCCGGCGTCGTCGCGTCCAGCGTGTCGCGCGCCCGCGCCCGCGCGGCGTTCACGGCAGGATCGTCGTCGAGCGACGGCGCCTGGCGGAGCGCGTTCTCGAGGGCGTCGAGGCAGGCGCGCGCGCCCTCGGCCTCGCACACCGCGATCGCGTCGTCTCGCGTCTTCTTTGCGTGGGCGATCGCCTCGTCCACGACGGGGGCGGGCGCGGTCG
>CAYQGF010000699.1:0-1538 GCA_964416885.1 uncultured Iamiaceae bacterium | reverse complement strand
GCTTCAGATCCGGCCGCCGCCGACGAGGGCCGACCAGTAGTAGATGCTCTGGACCTGGACCACCGAGCCGGTGTGCGGAGCGTGGATCATCTGCCCGCCACCGATGTAGAGCCCGACGTGGGAGACGGGGCTGTTGTAGAAGACGAGGTCGCCGGGCTGGAGCTGGTCGACGGGGATCCGGCGGCTCATCGAGTAGAGCGCCCGGGAGGAGTGCGGCAGCGAGCGACCGACCTGGGCGTAGGCCCACATGATCAGCCCCGAGCAGTCGAAGCCGCCCTGGGGTGAGGCCCCGCCCCAGCGGTAGGGGACGCCGAGCACGCTGCGGGCCGCGGCGATGGCGCCCTGGGCGCCGGACGCCGCCGGAGCCGGGGCGGGCGCAGGTGGAGGGGCAGGAGCCGATGTCGCAGGGGCCGGGGCGGCCGATGCGGGCGGGTTCGAGGCCGGGGAGGTCGCGGCGGTGACGGGCTCGTCGGCCGCGGTATCGGGGTCGGACGCCGGGGCCGGTTCGTCGGCGGCGGCCGTGGTCGTCGGGGCGGCGGCCGCCTCGGCGGCGCGGGCGGCCTCGGCGGCGCGCTGGGCCTCGCGGGCCTGGCGCGCCTGCTCCTCGGCCCGACGCCGCTGCTCGGCCTCGACCAGCTCGCGCAACCGGCCCGTGACCTCCTCCTGGAGGGCGGTCAGCTCGGCCAGTCGGGCCTGCGTGCCCTCGCGGGTCTCGGCGATCTCGTCCTCGGCCCCCTGGGCCTCGACCAGGAGGGCATCGAGGTCACGACGGTCCGCGGCGGCGCGGCGCTCCTGGCCCCGGTAGGTGTCGAGGAGGTCGTCCTCGTCCCGGGTGACGGCCTGGGCGTAGCCGCGACGGACAGTGAGGTCGGACGCGTCGCCCGCGCCCAGGATGACGCTGACGGACGCACCGTCCCGGACGTAGGCCTCGACCGCGACGCCGCGGAGGTCGGTGCGGAGCTCGGAGAGGGCGGCGTCGGAGCGATCGGCCCGAGCCTGGGCCTCGGCGATCTGGTCCTCGAGCTGCTGGCGGTGCAGCTGGGCATCGAGGTAGCGCTCGGTGAGGACCTCGGCCTCGTGCTGGAGCGATTCGACCCGGTCGGCGATCTCCTCGGCCTGCGAGCGGGTGTCGCTGATCTCGTCACCCGAGGCGGGGCCGCCGACGACCCCGGCGGCCAGGGCGACCGCGACCATGCTGACCAGCAGACGCACCCGTCGGGGGCGGCGAAGGTTAGCGACCGGTGACCTCACGGCCGAGGATGCTAGAGGACCGTCTCCTACATGTCGATCGCGTGACGAAACGCGCGATCAAATGTCGGGACGACATCACGTCGCCCCGCCCCCCGCTCACCGCGAAGCGGTCACTCCCACTCGATGGTCCCGGGGGGCTTGACCCACGGGCCCGAGCGGCCAAGAGCGGACCAACACCGCGTCGGCACGACATCACGTCGCCCCGCCCCCGCTCACCGCGAGGCGGTCACTCCCACTCGACGGTCCCGGGCGGCTTCGACCCAAGGGCCCGAGCGGCCCGGCGGCGA
>CAYQGF010000698.1:0-1543 GCA_964416885.1 uncultured Iamiaceae bacterium | reverse complement strand
CGCCATCGAGACCTTCGGCTTCAACGGCAAGGTCCAGGGCATCGCCGTGGTGGCCGACGAGGGCGTGAGCCAGCAGGAGGTCGTCGACCGCATCGAGCCGGTGCTGCCCGACGGCACCGAGGTGATCACCGCCGACACCGCAGCCCAGGAGGCCAAGGACCTCATCGGCAGCTTCGTCGGGACGATCCGCACCTTCCTCACCATCTTCGCCCTGATCGCCCTGGCCGCCGGGTCGTTCCTGATCTACAACACCTTCGGCATCATCATCGGGCAACGGGTGCGCGAGCTGGCCCTCCTGCGCGCCCTCGGCTCGTCGCGGCGCCAGGTGATGGCCTCGGTCGTCGTCGAGGCCGGGGTCATCGGGCTCGTCGCGTCGCTCCTCGGCCTGCTCGGCGGCGTGGTGCTGGCCGTCATCCTCCAGACGATCCTGGCCTCGGTCGGCCTGGGCGAGACCGGGGTGGCCCCGGTGATCAGCCTCGGCACCCTGGTCTGGTCGGTGCTGGTCGGGGTCCTGGTGTCGGTGCTGTGCAGCGTGGTCCCGGCCATGCGGGCCAGCCGGGTGCCGCCGGTGGCCGCCCTCCGCGACGCGAGCACCGACGACCAGAGCCGATCGGTGGTCCGGCTCGTCATCGGGCTGCTGCTCGTCGGGGCCGGCATCGCCGTGCTCGTCGTCGGCGCCACCGGCTCGGGCAACGGCGCCCTCATCGCCACCGCGGCCGGCACGGTCCTCTCCTTCGCCGGGGTGGTCGTGCTCGGCCCCTACATCGTCCCGCCCCTCACCGGTCTGCTCGGCCTCCCGCTCCGCCTGTTCGGCGTGGCCGGCGCCCTCGGGCGCGACAACGCCCGCCGCAACCCCAAGCGCTCGGCGGGCACCGCCGCGGCCCTGATGCTGTCGGTGACGTTGATCTCCTTCATCGCCGTGTTCGCCCAGTCCTTCGGACGGTCGATCAACGCCGCCATCGACGAGAAGCTGCGGGCCGACATCGAGGTGGTGTCGGCCGGCCTCGGGTTCCCGAGCCTCAACGCCGACCTGGTCGACGACCTGGCCGGACGGGACGAGGTGGCCGCGGTCAGCGGGGTGCAGCGGGGCACGATCGAGCTCGACGGTGACACCCGGGCGGTCTACGGCGTCCGGTTCTCCGGCCTCACGCAGCTCTTCGACCTGGGTGAGCTCCAGGGCGACATCGACGGGCTCGGCCCCGGCCAGGTCGCCATCGACTTCGACACGGCCGAGGACCAGAGCTGGGACGTCGGGACCGAGCTCCCCGTCACCTGGCCCGACGGCACCCAGAGCACCGTCACCGTCGGCGCCCTCTACGACGACGGGTCGATCGTCGCCCAGAACAGCGACGGCCACATCCTGGTGTCCGACCAGGACATCCGCGACCGGTTCCCGGGCCTCGGGCAGTTGCTCGCCCGCATCGACGTCAAGGCGGCCGACGGGGTGTCGGTCGAACAGCTCCGGAGCGTCGCCGAGGACGCGACGAGGAGCATCCCGTCGGCGACGGTGCGGGACAAGGGCGAGATCAAGGAGGCCAACAAC
>CAYQGF010000697.1:0-1548 GCA_964416885.1 uncultured Iamiaceae bacterium | reverse complement strand
GGAAGGCCGGGTCGATGCCGTGGTCGACCACCCGGAAGAAGCCGACCTCGTGGCACGTGGCCCGCAGCCGGTCGGCGAAGGCGGCCCGGTCGGCGCCGGGGCCGGCCCAGTCGGCCCGCGAGACCACCGGGATCTCCCGGAACGCCGTGGTCATGCCGGTCCCGTCAGCTCGTCGGGCGTCGGGACCATGGGATGTCCTTGTCGACCCGCGGCTCCGGCGGCAGGCCCAGGACCCGCTCGCCGATGATGGTGCGCTGCACCTCGGTGGTGCCGCCCTCGATCGAGTTGGCCCGCGTCCGCAGGAAGGAGGCCCGGGCCGACCCGGGCGGGCCGACGTAGCCGAGGTGGTCGACGCGGCGCATCTCGTAGTCGGCGTCGACGAGGGCGGCGGCGCCGAGGAGGTCGACGCAGAGCTCGTAGACGTCCTGGTTGAGGTGGGCGAAGCTGAGCTTGGCCACCGATCCCTCGGGGCCGGGCTGGCCGGCCCGACGGCCCGCGGCGGCGCGGAGGTTGGTCAGCCGGAGGGCCTCGGCCCGGCACCACAGCCTCATCAGCCGGTCGCGGTGCACCGGGCTCCGCTCGGCCTCGGGGACCTCGCGCCAGAGCCGCAGCGCCTCGGCGATGGCGCCGGACTCCCTCGTCGGTGTCCGGCTGCCGCCGCCGATCACGTTCCGCTCGTTGCCGAGCGTCGTCATGGCGGCCCGCCACCCCTCGCCGACCTCGCCGACCCGGTCGGCGTCCGGCACCCTGACACCGGTGAGGAACACCTCGCTGAACTCGGCCTGGCCGGTCATCTGCCGGAGCGGGCGGACCTCGACGCCCGGGGCGGTGAGGTCGAGGGCGAAGTAGGTGATGCCCCGGTGCTTCGGGAGGTCGGGGTCGGTGCGGGCCAGCAGCATGGCCCGGGTGGACAGGTGGGCGTTGGTGGTCCACACCTTCTGGCCGTCGACCACCCACTCGTCGCCGTCACGCACCGCCCGGCACCCGAGCGCCGCCATGTCCGACCCAGCCCCGGGCTCGCTGAAGAGCTGGCACCACCCGTCCTCGCCGGTGAACGCCCGCCGGAGGAGGCGGGCGCAGACCTCGTCGCTGCCGTGGGCGGCGATCGTCGGGCCGGCGAGGGCGACGCCGCCCCCCATCGAGGCGACGAGGGGGGCGAACCCGGCCTCGCGGGTGCGCCGGTCGATGTCGGCCTGGAGCCGGGGGTCGGCGCCGAGGCCGCCGCGCCCGACCGGGTGGTGGACCCAGGCCAGGCCCAGGTCGTACTGGCGGCCGCGCTGCTCGACCCGGTCGGCGCCGGGGTCGGCGACGAGCTCGTCGAGCCGGGCCGCGACCTCGGCAGCGGTGGCCCCGCCCCCGGCCCCGGCCCCGGCCCCGGCCCCGGCGGTGCTCATCCCCGGCCGCCCATCCGCTCGGCCATATCGTCGGGCAGGCCGTGCGGGAGCTCGCGCTCGTGGAGGAGGGCCTCGGTGCGGGTGCGCTCGGCCCGGTCAGCGACCAACCGCTTGACGATGCGGTTGGTGCCCCGAGAGTTGGCCAGGACCTCGA
>CAYQGF010000696.1:0-1552 GCA_964416885.1 uncultured Iamiaceae bacterium | reverse complement strand
GCCTGGCCGAGCGCCCGCCGGCCGCTTCCCTCCGCTGAACCGTACGGAAGGTGCCAGGCACCTTCCGTACGCGCTATTGCCGTCCGCCGCCGGAGCGGACCAGGGCCTCGACCTCACGGACCCGGTCGGGGTGGTGGACCCGGCCGTACTCGGGCCCGGCGGCCAGGGCGATCTCCATCAGCTCGTCGTGCTGCTCGGTGCGCTTCCACGGCAGCGGGAGGTAGAGCGGCAGCCCGAACACCCGCAGCCGGCCGAGGCCCCGGTACACGTGGCGCTGGTAGAGGTAGCGGTCCTCCCACTCCCACCCGTGGGGGCCGAAGCCGGTGCCCGGGTCGATCAGGCAGCGGTCCCGCAGCCCGTACCGGTCGGCGAGCGCCAGCCGGGCCTCGAAGAAGTCGACCATGGCGTCGAGCGGGTCGCCCTCGACAGGGGTGAGGTGGTGCGGGTCCGGCCCGTTCATGAACGGCAGGACGACCAGCGGGGAGAACTCGGCCGCCACCTCCCAGGCCGCCTCGGTGGCCATCCCGTCGGCCGCGTTGAGGACGGTGACGCCCAGCTCCAGCGCCCGGCGCATCAGGTCGGGCCGGAAGGTGTCGATGCTCACCAGCTCGCACGCGCCGACGGCGACGGGCAGGACGTCGGCGACCCGCGCCCACTCGACGTCGCCCTCGACCTCGGTGGCGGCGAAGGTGCTCCCCATCCCGCCGACGTCGACGCCGTCGGCCCCGTGGGCCAGCAGCCAGTCGACCCGGCTCGACGCCTCGGCCGCCGACCGGACGATCGACTCGGTGTGGAGCGAGTCGGGCGAGGCGTTGACGACGCCGAACAGGAACACCGGTGACCGCTCCCTACCGCTCCTCCAGCGTGGCGACCTCGGGACCGGCCTCCTCCACCGCCTCCCGCACCCGGTCCATCCCGGTCGGGTCGTCCTTCAGGGCGGCGTCGTAGAAGGCGAGGGTGGCGGCGACGACGACCCGGCCCTGGGGGTCGACCGGGCCGTCGAAGAAGCCGTCGTCGTGGCCCGACGCCGTCAGGGTGATGAAGCCGCCGGGGGCGTCGAGGACCGTGCGCCACGTCTCGACGGCACCGGTGTAGGGCACGGCCCCGTTGTCGTCCTCGCCGTGGAACATGAGCAGCGGCCGGTCGGTGGTGGACGGGTCCTGTTCGGCCTGGGAGAGGGGGAGCCAGGTGCCGGCGAACTCGGTGACGACGTCGATGCGCTCGTCGGCGCAGCAGGCGTTGAACCCCACGCCGAGGGCGGTGATCGCCCCGAAGGACTGGCCGCCGACACCGATGCGCTCGGGGTCGACGATGCCGGCCAGCTCGTCGTCGGTGCCGTCCGGGCCGAACAGGGCCAGGGCCTGGTCGATGGCGAACGACACGTCGCCGGTCTGGGCCTCGACGTCGTCGTACTTGGTGCCGCCCGGGGTGCCCTCCGACGACAGCGGGAAGTCGGGGGCGACGACGACGTAGCCGGCCGACGCCCACGCCGTGAGGGTGCCCTCGTAGTGGTCGCCGGCCCGGCTGCTCCCGTGCCCGAAGACGATCAGCG
>CAYQGF010000695.1:0-1560 GCA_964416885.1 uncultured Iamiaceae bacterium | reverse complement strand
GGGCGCCTTGCCGACGACCACGGCGTCGATGTCGGTCCAGGTCATGTGGGCGTCGTCGAGGGCCCGCTGGGCGGCCTCCCGCACGAGCCCGGCCATGGAGACGTCGCCCCGGGTGGCCTGGTGCTTGGTCTGGCCGATGCCGACGACCGCGACCCGCTCCTTGCCCATCAGTCGTCCCCTTCCAGCACGCAGACCAGGTTCTGTTGGAGGCAGGGCCCGCTGGTGGCGTGGGCCACGCCCCGGTCGGCCTCACCGAGGGCGATCCGGTCGGCGACCTCGCCGATGCGGACCAGCCCGGCGGTCATCATCGGGTTGGCGCACAGCGGCCCGCCGGACGGGTTGACGTCGACCTCGTCGCCCAGCCCGAGGGCCTCCCGGAGGATCAGCTCCTGGTGGGCGAACGGGGCGTGGAGCTCGGCCACGTCGACCTTGCCGTCGGCCACGCCGGCCTTCTCGGCGGCCAGCCGGGTCGACTCGCTGACCGTGAGGTCCCGCAGGCCGAGGTGGATCGGCTCGATGCGGTGGTCGATGCCACGTATCCACGCCGGGCGCTCGACCCGGCTGCGGGCGGCGTCGCCGGCGGCCAGCACGATGGCGGCCGCCCCGTCGGTGATCGGCGGGCAGTCGCTGCGGCGGAGCGGGCCGACGAGCGGCTCCTCGGCGGCGACGTCGGTCGCCGGACGGTCCCAGGCCAGCTGGGCGTTGGGGTTGCCGAGGGCGTCCCGACGGCTGCGGGCGGCGACCTCGGCCATGTCGTCGACCGTGCCCTTGCCGGCGTCGAGCCAGGCCTGGGCCTGGAGGGCGGCGACGCTCACCGAGTCGGGCCACAGCGGGGCCACGGTGATCGGGTCGAGCTGGCGGGTCAGCACCATCGGCAGGTCGCCGGGCGACGACTTGGCGTAGGAGTAGACGAGGGCGGTGTCGATCTCGCCGAGCTGGAGCTTGACCCAGGCCTCGTAGAGCGCCCAGGCGCCGTCCATCTCGACGTGGCTCTCCTGGATCGGGGGCCACGGGCCGACGGCGTCGAGCGTCGACACGAAGCTGAACCCGACGCCGGCCAGGTAGTCGGTCGAGCCCGAGCAGGTGAAGCCGATGTCGTCGATGGTCATGTCGACCTGGCCCAGGGCGGTGTGCACCGCGGGCATGAGCATCTCGACCTCGTTGAGCTCCGCCACCCGCCGCCGGTGCGGCGTCTGGGCGAAGCTGATGACGGCGACGTCCCTCACTTCGCGCCTCCTCGGCCGGTGCGGGGGTTGCGGACCAGGGCCGCGGTGGGGGCGACGCCGCCGACCCACGAGCCCAGCCCGGTGCCGTGGTCCTCGCCGGGGATGCGCACCGCGGTGTCGTCGGGCTCGCCGTTGGGGCGGAACCACTTGATCGACTCGAGGGTCGGCTCGATGTCGGCGTCGTCGCGCCACACCGCCTCGACCCGCATGCCGATGTGGACCTCGTCGGCCGGCACCTCCTGGATCAGGTGCATGATCGAGAGGTCGGCGCCGTCGAGGAGGATCAGGGCGCTGACGTAGGGGATCTCCATCACTGAGCCGTAGAACTGGAGGT
>CAYQGF010000694.1:0-1560 GCA_964416885.1 uncultured Iamiaceae bacterium | reverse complement strand
AGGATCACGCCGAACAGCATCGGCACGGTGCGGGGGTCGAACATGGTGCCGAACATCAGGCCCATCGCCCCGGCCATCAGGCAGCCGAGCGGCACCAGCGTGAGCAGGATCGGCCAGTCGACGTCGAGGTGCACGGGCGTGGCCGGGACGATGGTGGCGATCGGGAACACGATCAGCCCGGCGAGCAGGCATTGGAGGGCGCCGGCGACGATCTTCTCGCCCGCGACCAGCGCCACCGGCAGCGGGGCCAGGACCCGGTCCTCGATCTCCCGGGTGTAGCCGAACTCCTGCACCAGCGGCAGGGCCACCGACTGGATCCCCTGGAACAGGATGGCGGTGGCGACCACGCCGGCCACGAGGATGTTGGAGAAGGCCGTGGCCGCGTCGCCCCCCGAGCCCCCGATGCCCTGCCCGATCTTCGGGAACACGTAGGTGAACACGAAGACCAGCAGCAGCGGCTGGAGGATCGTGCGGGGGATGAACTCCTTGAGGTTCTTCCGCAGCACGGCGAGGTCGCGCAGCAGGAGGGCGGCGAAGGCCGAGCCGGTGCTCTGGCGCAGCGGCCCGACGTCGGTCAGCTCCGTCGGGGTGGAGGCGGTGGTGGCGGTCATTCGCGGAGGTCCTTCCCGGTGAGGGAGATGAACACGGTCTCGAGGGTGGTCTCGGAGATGGAGAGGTCGCTGACGGGGAAGCCGTTGCGCTCGGCGACCTGCACGATGGCGGGGATGACCCCGGAGCCGGTGCCCTCGACGGCCAGCACCACGCTGTCGCCCACGACCGTGGCGTCGCCGGCGCCGGGGACCTCGATGCGGAGCAGGCGGGACAGCTCGACCAGGTCGCCGTCGGCCACGACCCGCACCGTGGTGTCGGCCCCGACCGAGTGCTTCAGGCCCGCCGGCGTGTCGAGGGCGACGACGCGGCCCTGGTCGATGATCGCCACCCGGTCGCAGAGCTGGTCGGCCTCCTCCATGTAGTGGGTCGTGAGGAGGATGGTCTGGCCGTCGACGTGGAGCTCGTCGAGGATCTCCCACAGGGCGATGCGGCTCTGCGGGTCGAGGCCGGCGGTGGGCTCGTCGAGGAACAGCACCGACGGCCGGTGCATCACGGCCCGGGCGACCATGAGCCGCTGGGCCATCCCGCCCGAGAGGGCGTCGACGGGGGCGTCGCTCCGTTCGGCCAGCCGGAACCGGTCGAGCAGCCGGTCGGCCTCGGCCCGGGCCACCTTGGCCGTCATCCCGAAGAAGCGGCCGTGGAAGTACAGGTTCTCCCGCACGGTGAGCGACCGGTCGAGGGTGTTGGTCTGGGGCACCACGCCGATCAGCCGCTTGGCCGCCGCCGGGTGGGCCACCACGTCGACGCCGCCGACGTGGGCGGTACCGGAGGTCGGGACGACCCGGGTGGTGAGCATCCCGGCGGTGGTCGTCTTGCCGGCGCCGTTGGGGCCGAGCAGACCGAAGATCTCGCCCCGACGGACCTGGAGGTCGAGGTGGTCGACGGCCCGCACGTCGCCCTCGTAGACCTTGGTGAGGCCCCGGGTGACGATGGCGTGGTCGTGGTCGG
>CAYQGF010000693.1:0-1567 GCA_964416885.1 uncultured Iamiaceae bacterium | reverse complement strand
CGGGGGACTGTGACAGCCGTCATGGTCCCCTCGTCGCACCCGGGGCGCCGCCGCCTCGTCGCCCTCCTCGTCACCGCCCTGCTGGGGGTGGCCGCCACCGCCTGCGGGGGTGGCGGCGAGGGGGGCACGCCGGTGCTCAAGTGGTACGCCCGCGACGAGGCCGGCGGGGTGTTCGGGGCCGCCATCTCCGACTGCAACGAGGCCGCCGACGGTCGCTACCGCATCGAGCTGGCCGCCCTTCCGGCCAACGCGGACGAGCAGCGCGAGCAGCTGGTCCGGCGGCTGGCCGCCCAGGACTCCGACATCGACCTGATGAACATGGACGTCATCTGGACCGCCGAGTTCGCCAACGCCGGGTGGATCCAGGCGTGGCCGGAGGAGCAGGTCGATGCCGCGACCGAGGGCCGGATCGACAACGCCGTGCGCAGCGCCACCTTCGAGGACCGGCTCTACGGCATCCCCCTCAACACCAACGCCCAGCTCCTCTGGTACCGCACCGACCTCACCGACGACCCGCCGGCGACCTGGGACGAGATGCTGGAGGCCGCCGACCAGCTGGAGGCCGAGGGGAAGCCCCACCAGATCTGGGAGCAGGGCCAGCGCTACGAGGGCCTGGTCGTGTGGTTCGCCTCGCTGCTGGCCTCGGCCGGCGGGTCGATCCTCTCCGAGGACGGCACCCAGGTCAGCCTGGCGGAGGGGCCGACCCGGCGGGCGCTCGAGGTCCTCCGCGACGTCAGCCGCTCGTCCCACGCCCCGCCCGCCCTCGCCACCGCCCAGGAGGACCAGGGCCGTCAGGGGTGGGAGACCGGCAACGCCGCCTTCATGGTCAACTACGGCTTCGTCTGGCCCAGCGCCAACCAGCTCGCCCCCGACGTCGCCGAGGTCATGGCCTGGGCGCCGTTCCCGTCGGTCGAGCCCGACGTCCCGTCGACGGTGGTGGCCGGCGGCTTCAACATCGGCATCGGCGCCTACGGCGACCACCAGGACCTCGCCGTCGAGGCCGCCACCTGCCTGGCGAACGAGGACAACCAGGCCCGCAACGCCACCGACGCCGGGCTGCTGCCGGTGACCGAGAGCCTCTACGACGACCCCGAGGTCACCGAGGCCGAGAACGACGACGGCGTCAAGCTCTTCCCCTACGCGGAGGTCATCAAGGAGGCCCTCGACACCGCCACCCTCCGGCCCCAGACGCCGTTCTACAACGACGTCTCGCTGGCGATCATCAGCATCCTCCACCCCACCGCCGACATCGACCCCGACCGCGACGTGGGCCGCCTGCGCGGCGCCGTCGAGCAGGCCCTGAAGGGGGAGGGATTGTTGTGATGTATCGGCGAAGCCGATCCGCTCAGGGCGGCGGGTGGGGAGGCGGACGTTGAGCGCCGTGACCGCCGACCGTCACGCCCTGTCGGCCCGGGCCCGGTCGGAGCGACGGCTGGGCTGGCTGCTCTGCGCCCCGGCGGTGACGGTGATGCTGCTGGTCACCGCCTACCCGATCGGCTACGCCGTCTGGCTGTCGACCCAGCGCTACGACCTGCGCTTCCCGGACGACCGGGGCTTCGTCGGCGCC
>CAYQGF010000692.1:0-1568 GCA_964416885.1 uncultured Iamiaceae bacterium | reverse complement strand
TAATCGTTTAATAAATTTGCCTATTTCTGCCTCCAAGCAAAAGTAGCAACTTCATATATCATCTCTATTTGATAAAAGCTCAGGTTTTTGAGCAGTGACATATGATACCAATTCACCTATATCAAACTTTGGATTGCTAAAACATTTTATCTGATCTTTTGTATGTTGAACCGGAGGCTTGCAAAGCTCTACCTCAATAATAATCCACTTTTTCAACGATTTAGAAATGAGCAGCATGTCAGGTTTGAATTTCTTGCCTATCAGCTCATCACATCTAAGGTCAAATTTGAATTTAAGAACATGATAATTCTCAAAAATATCAGACCCGTACCGATACAGTCGTTGTTCAAATTCTGGCTCGCTATATTTCTTTACATTAGCTATAGGACTATACCAATGCTTTTCTGTCGGATGCGTGACTAGTACCTGCGCCATTTGAAAATCTACCTTTGGACCCTTTTATATAATCTAAATTTAGCTCCGTAGCAATCCATTTTCGTTTGAGTTGTTCAGCAATATACCCAGTAGTATTAGATCCACCAAATGGGTCAAAAATCAAATCTCCTTCACTCGACAACATGCTAATAAAGAATTCAGGAATTTCTTTCGGCATTCGTGCTGGGTGCATTGCAAGGTCATTTTCCTTACAATATTTTTGATAGTCAGTGGATGATGATGTGTTAGAACAAATTAGAACATTACTTGGTATCGAACCTGTATTTTCCTTAAGAAAACTTGTTTCATTTATTACATGTTCACTTGGCCTTACTCCGGAATTGTATTTTTGATCCTTTATCAACTTTTTCATCGCCGTGCTATATTCTTTCAGAACGTTCCGATTATCAGCTTTGGGAAAGGGGGTTTTGGAAAACCACCAAATGTGGGTATAACTCTCTTTGACTCTGATCCTTTTGACGTTAACCCATTCAGCAGGCCCAGGGAGTTTAGCGGGATTATACCATATGAAGCTTTGACATAAGTGGAGGTCACATTCTTTCTTAATGGCAAGCAATGCTTCGAGCGGAAGTGTGGACATTTCAGGAACACCTGGTTCCCAAGCATTACCTAGCTCTATTACGAGTGAACCTTTCTCTTCTAGATATCCTAGTAAGTGTTTTACCACGCTGACTAGCCAATCTTGGTAATCTGAGCCATTCTTGTTGCCGTATTTTTTTTTTCTCTTCAGTGGAAAAGGTGGAGATGTAAATATTAGCTGAATTTTTCTATCTGATACTTGCTGCAAGTCATTTATAGACAGATCCATTACGTCGCCGTGATAGAAAAGTCCATTTGCTGTTTTGTAGCCAATCGTCATTTTAAGTAAGTCTTTTTGTCAAACCGAGGTGTTTGCTTAACCGCTAAAGATATAAGATATATCCTGTACATTTATCGCCCAGGCTCCAATTTTTTTCTGTGTCATTTCTAATTTTGCCTGTTTGATGATAAAACGTTATAGGGCTATCCATTCACTAATATGGTATTCTACCCCTTCCCCACCACCAAACACTCCAACCCCGGATCATTCAGCATCCTCTCCATCTCCGACTCAATAATATCCCGTACCTCCT
>CAYQGF010000691.1:0-1568 GCA_964416885.1 uncultured Iamiaceae bacterium | reverse complement strand
CGTTTTGAACAATAGCATGTAATTTCATAGCCCCGATATCTTCCAGCGAAAGCATCCGGATGCCATCAATTACCTCTACAGGCTTGATGAGAGGGTATCGATGGCTTATGAAATCGACCTTGACCTCTTCTATGAAGCCGAATACCCCGTTTCTGATCACGTTGCCATCAGTCAATCTATAGTTCCCTTCCAGGTGTGCGCCTATCGATACTGCATCAAACTCCTTGTTAGTGAACATATCGATGTCAATGGACATCCGGTGTCCTAATTTTAGTGACAGTGCAGTCCCCCCAACGAGAAAAAACTCTTGAAATTTAGTGTCGGACATCAATGCCCGGATCAGATCCAGTGTCCTGGTTTCGACCGTTTCCGTATGTAGCATAACATTTCCTCTTTCTCGATACGGAAATAGGAGCTCACTTTCTCGATAGCATAATCGGGCAGAAATACGATTTCGCTTCTAAGGACTCTTAAAACTGTCTCTCTGCCATAAAAATGGATTAGCTCCTCCCAATGCTCAGGGCCTCCTCGCTCTATAATTCTGGCTATGATGGATTTGTAGGAAGCCTGCCAATCTATTCGGTCATAATCCATATCCCAGAACCATTTCGAACCTAAAGCCGGTTTGCCGGATGTTTTAATAGCTTCCATAATATCAAAGATATGACTTTTCTATGGGTTTGAGAGAATGCCTTTCAGCTAAAATATTTTATATCAATAACGCCAAGTGAAGGGATTCTATTCAGAATTGCCTATTTTTAGTAATAAATTTGAGTAAAAGAGGGGGGGAACCCCCAGGTCCAAGTGTAAAACGAAACGAAGAGAAAGATGAACCTGCATTCCAATTTACAGTATCCCTTCCTCAAATACCTGTCGGAAGAGTTCACAGGTAGCTTCTACGCCAACGAGCTAACTTTCCTAAACAGGCTATTGATCCTGTACCACAACCGGTATATTTTTTCGATCGATGACAATACCGCTGGATTTCTAGACGAATTCGGAACGTCCCTGGAAGAACCCATAGTCTATTATTGGTATATCAAAAGCCCCAAACGTCAGCGGATCTATTTGCTCCGGAAAAGATTTAGCTACCTGATCAAGCACAACCGCGATATTCTTGAACGGCTATTATCCCGTGAAGATTACAGCTCCTATGAAGCTAAGAAAGAGGCGATTGCTAAAATCCACCAGTGGCTGAATACCCAATCTGACAAACAAAGTTCTGCTATCAATCTAACGGGTTGGAAGAAGGATATAGAAGCGAGCCTGCACTACCTTCTCGAAAAGCCAACGCAGCCTGGTAAGAAGACTCCTTCCGGGAAACCCTCTTTTGACTACTTCTACCAGATCCTGACAGGAAAGAGTCTAGAAGCGAAAAAAGCAAAATTACAAAAGCTGATCAAAATCCTCCTGGCCGAGCAATGGATCTCAGAATCCGAAAATCCAGATATTTATCAGTACCGTAAGAGTGGGAATGGCGCCCGGCTATTGCTGGGAGCACTTTATTATTGCTTAAACCAGCGGGGCCACATTGAGAAAGAACTCAAAGCGTCACATGTAGCAGGTCT
>CAYQGF010000690.1:0-1576 GCA_964416885.1 uncultured Iamiaceae bacterium | reverse complement strand
CCTCCTCGTCGAGCACCGAGATGTGGACCGTCGAGCGGGCCTGGGTGGCCTCGCCGCCGTCGGTGCGGGCCACGGTGGCGTGGCCCTCGTCGAGGTCGAGCTCGGTGACCCGCCAGGCCACGCCCTGGTGGAGGTAGACGGCGCCGGGGTGGACGACCTCGGGTGCCCGGCCCTCGTCGACGGTGCCGACCAGCGAGCCGTCGGCCCGGACGATGCGGACCTCGTGGCCTCCGCCGCTGCGCAGCCCGACGCCGTGGGAGGGGAAGCCACGCGCCGCCCACACCGCTCGGGGCCCGGCCGGCCCGCCGCCACCCCACCGGGTCAGGCGGGTGGCACTGCGGACCTTGAGCCGGTCGGCGACCACCAGGCGGCGGACGCCGTCGTCGAGGTCGTCGCCCCACCAGCGCTCGTCCTCGGGGGCGAGGGGCGTCTCGTAGGCGGCACAGGCCAGGTGGGCGTCGAGCACGAACGGGTTGGACGGGTTGACGACGGCCGGCTCCGGCGGTCGGGTGAAGACCTCGGTGGGGTGGGCCATCAGGTACTGGTCGAGGGCGTCGTCACCGGCGACGAGCACGGCGAGCGAGCGCTGCTGGGCCCGTCCGGCCCGTCCGGCCTGCTGCCACAGCGAGGCGATGGTGCCGGGGAAGCCGTCGAGCACGCAGGCATCGAGCCCGCCGACGTCGACGCCGAGCTCCAGGGCCGAGGTGGCCACGACGCCCCGGAGCCGGCCGCTGAACAGCTCGGTCTCGATCTCCCGTCGCTCCGAGGCCAGGTAGCCGCCCCGGTAGGGCCGGACCGCCCCGACGCCGCTCGGCCCCAGCCGGCGCTGGGCGTCGGCCGCCACGACCTCGGTGCCGCGGCGGCTGCGGCAGAAGGCGATGGTGCGGTGCCCGGCGCCGACCAGGTCGGCGACCAGCGCCGCCGTGACCTTGTGGCTGGACGCTCGGGCCCCGGTGCCGGCATCGACCATCGGCGGGTTCCACAGGGCGACGATGCGCTCGCCGCGGGGCGAGCCGTCGTCGGTGACGGCGGCGACGTCCGCCCCGATCAGGGCCGAGGCCAGCCCGGCCGGGTCGCCGATGGTGGCCGAGGCGAACACGAAGGTGGGGTCGGACCCGTAGCGGGCGCACAGCCGTCGCAGCCGGCGCAGGACGTGGGCGACGTGACTGCCGAACACGCCCCGGAAGGTGTGGAGCTCGTCGACCACGACGTAGCGCAGCCGGTGCAGGAAGGTGGCCCAGCGCTCGTGGTGGGGGAGCAGCCCGCAGTGGAGCATGTCGGGGTTGGTGAGCACGACGTTGGCGTTGGCCCGGGCCCAGGTGCGCTGCTCGGGGCTGGCGTCGCCGTCGTAGGTGGCGGCGACCAGCCCGGGGACGCCGAGGGCGCCCAGGGCGCGGAGCTGGTCCTGGGCCAGGGCCTTGGTCGGACCGATCATCAGCGCGGTGCCGGACGCGATGGGGGCGGTGACGGCCTCGGCGATGGGCAGCTGGTAGCAGAGCGACTTCCCCGAGGCGGTGCCGGTGGCGACGGCGACGTGGTGGCCCGACCGGGCCCGGTCGATGGCCTCGGCCTGGTG
>CAYQGF010000689.1:0-1586 GCA_964416885.1 uncultured Iamiaceae bacterium | reverse complement strand
CGACGACGAGGCCACGCTCCACGAGCGGATCAAGGCCGTCGAACGCCCCCTCTACTCCCAGACGTTGCGAGCGATCCTCGACGGGTCGCTCGCCCTCCCCCCACCCATCGAAAGGCCCTGACCGTGCGCGCCCTGCTCTCGACCTATGACAAGACCGGTGTGGTCGACCTCGCCCGGGGCCTGGCCGACGCCGGCTGGGACCTGGTCTCCAGCGGGGGCACGGCCGCGGCCATCGCCGAGGCCGGCATCCCGGTCACCGACGTGGCCGACCTCACCGGGGCCCCGGCGATCCTCGGGCATCGGGTGATGACGCTCCACCCCAAGGTCCACGGTGGGCTGCTGGCCGACCGGGACGATCCCACCCACCGGGCCGACATGGCCGAGCACGGCATCGAGGGCATCGACCTGCTGGTGAGCAACCTCTACCCCTTCGGGTCGGACCCGGCCGACTTCACCCACGGGGGCCCGGGCGGCACGGCCGGCCCGGTCGACCTGATCGACATCGGGGGCCCGGCCATGATCCGGGCCGGGGCCAAGAACCACGCCCACGTCGCCGTGGTGGTCGACCCGGCCGACTACGACACCGTGCTGGCCGAGGTCCGCTCCGACGGGGCCATCTCCGCCGTGACGCGCCAGCGCCTGGCGGCCAAGGCCTTCGCCACCACCGCCGGCTACGACGCCGCCGTCGCGGCCTGGTTCGCCGACCAGGTGGCCGCCGCGGCCGAGGGCGACGCCGAGGCCGACCCGTTGCCGGCGGCGCTCCACATCGCCGCCACCCGGGAACCGGTCGCCCTCCGCTACGGCGAGAACCCCCACCAGCGCGCCGCGCTGTACCGCACCGCCGGCGCCGACCCGTGGTGGGCCCACGTCACCCAGCACTCGGGCGTGGCCCTCAGCTACCTCAACCTCTACGACGCGGACGCGGCCTGGCTCCAGGCCCACGACCTGGCCCAGGCCACCGGCAAGGTCGCCTGCACGATCATCAAGCACGCCAACCCGTGCGGTGCCGCGGTGGCCGACACCCTGGCCGAGGCCTACCAGCGGGCCCTCGAGTGCGACACCCGGTCGGCCTTCGGCGGGATCGTGGCCGTGTCGGTGCCGATCGACGGCGACACGGTGGAGCGCATGGTCGCCGGTCCCATGACCGACGTGGTCATCGCCCCCGGCTACGGCGCCGGCGTGGTCGACGCCCTGGTCGGCAAGCGCAAGAGCACCCGGCTGCTGGAGGCTCCGGCCCCGACGCCGGACCCGCTCCACGTCCGCCCGGTCACCGGTGGCTACCTGGTGCAGGAGCCGCATGCCTTCGTCGCCCCCGTCGCCGACTGGCGGGTGGTCACCGAGCGGGTCCCCACCGCCGAGGAGCTGGCCGATGCCGCCCTGGCCTTCCGCCTCTGCGGTTGGGTCAAGAGCAACGCGATCGTGTTGGTCAAGGACGGCGTGGCCTGGGGCATCGGGGCCGGTCAGCAGAACCGGGTCGAGTCCGGCCAGATCGCCGCGGCCAAGGCGGCCGGCCGGGCGGCCGGTGGTGCCTGCGCCAGCGACGCCTTCTACCCCTTCCCCGACGGGGTCGAGGCCGCGGCCGAGGC
>CAYQGF010000688.1:0-1593 GCA_964416885.1 uncultured Iamiaceae bacterium | reverse complement strand
TCGGCGCAGCCATCACCCTCCTAGAGCGCGCCACGGCCCGGAACCTTGCACCCCGGGGCGAAAACGCGGGGCGCCCCCTCCCGAGCCGGCTGATGGGGAAGCCGGACGGTGAGGGGACGCCCGAAGGAGGAGACGGGCGGGCCCGCCGGTCATGACGCCGGTCGCGACATTTTCTTCCGCGACCTCAGGACGCGTCACGGGGAGTGGTCGACCACCACCGTGAGCGCACTGAGGTGGATGACGTCCCGGTCGGTCTCCAGCCGCACCGTCGCCCGAGTGGTGCCCGGGGTCAGGACGCCGCGGGCGTCGATGTCGTCGACGTCGACGCCGAAGGTGTTGGGCGCGGCCGGCGTCCGACCCCCGACCGGTGCCCCGGCCCGGCTGATCGTGCCGTTGCCGACGTTGTCGAGCGGGTTGGCGGCATCGCCGAGCGCCACGTCGTCGATCACGAGACGGTCGCCCCGGATCCCGGCGTCGCCGTCGAAGGCGACCAGCCCGACCCGCGCCCCGGCATCGTCCCGGGCGACGTAGCCGCCGATGGTCAACTCCGGCGCCGCGCCCGGGCCCGAGCGGGCCTGCCCGTCGAACACCAGCACCGTCCGACGCGGCGCGGCGGGGTCGGTGTGGACGACGACGAGCCCCCAGCCGGCGAAGGCGCCGGCCCCGCTGGCGGTGTGGATGTCCGCGACGGTGACCTCGCCCCCGGTCCGCACCAGGGCGGTGACATCCGCGAACGACTGGTAGGCGGACCCGGAGCGGTCCACCACGCTGTCGCCCGGGCCGGCCGCGACCCGGACGGGTGCACCCCCGGCCGGCGTCAGGACGACGGAGGCGGGGTCGGTGGTGGCCGGGGCGGGGGCACCCCCCGAACCGGGGGCGAGGGTGCCGGCCCAGTAGAGCCCGGCGAAGAGGACCTCGGCCCCGGCGGGAAGGACGACGGTGCCGCGGCTGGAGGTGACGGTGGCCGGGTCGGCGTCGACGTCGACGGGCGTCATCGCCCAGTCGTTGTCGTCGAGCCGGTCCCCGACCCCGGCCGCGGCCTCGGCGCACCCGGGCGCGGTCGGCGGGCAGGACAGGACGGTGCCACCGGTGCTGGTGGTGTCGCCGGCCATCACCGCCGCGAACCGGCCGGTCACCCCCTCGCCGGCCGGGGCCACGGGCAGGACCGGCTCCTGGGCCTCGGGCTCGTCGTCGGGGGCGAGCGGTGCCCGGGTGGTGACGACCAGGGGCAGGGCCGAGGGAGCGGGGGCCGGCGCGACCCGCAGGAACCAGGCCGCCGACGCCCCCGGGGCCAGGTCGGGGGCGCGGCAGGTCACCGTCCGGGCCTCACCCACACAGCCGACGGGTGTCACCAGGCTGGTGGCCGGGTCGACCTCGGCCCCGAGGGCGACCTCGACCTCGACCAGGGCCACGGTGCCCTCGCCGACGTTGACCACCGTGACGACGACCATGCCGTTGCGCTCGGCCACGAGGGCACCGACGGGGGCCACGTCGGTGGCCAGCTCGACCGGGACGACCGGCGGCGGCTCGACCGGCGGCACCGTGGTCGGCGTCGGCGTGACGGGCGGGGCCGTCGTCGGGGGCGCGGTCGTC
>CAYQGF010000687.1:0-1593 GCA_964416885.1 uncultured Iamiaceae bacterium | reverse complement strand
CCGAAGGTGCCGGCGTCGACCATCGCCGCCACCGCGGCCAGGACGGCGCCGATGCCCAGGGTGGTGCTGGTCGAGAGGTCGAGGGCGCCCACGCCGGCGGCGAGGAGGGCGGCCCCGGCGCCGAGGGTCAGCCCGCCGAGGACGGCCCCGACGACGAACCACGTGGCGGTGACGGCGAAGCGGTGGCCGCGGCCGCGCTCGGCCATCGGGGTGATGGTGGAGAGCATCGAGAGCCCGCAGGGGCTCCAGGTCGAACGGGCCGCGGCGGCGACGGCCACCACGAGGGCGAGCAGCACGACGAGCACGCCCCCACGGTAGCGAAGTGGTCGGGACGGGGTCGCCGCGGCGCTGTGACCAGCACCACCGGGCGCGGTCAGGGGTCACCGTGCCCTGTCCAAGGGGCCCGGCGGCCGGTACCTTCGCTCACGCCCCGTCTCGTCCGTCCGATGGTGGGGTCGACGAGCGAACCGAGGAGGTGCGCGGTGGAGAACGTGGTCGACGCCGTGGAGAACGCGGTCGACGCGGTGGAGAACGCCGTCGACGAGGCCGTCCACCAGATCAAGGCCGTGCTCGACCGCCCCCGGCTCCGGGGCCGCCTCCACCTGCTGGCCGCGGTCGTCTCCGTCGGCGGGCTGGCCTGGCTGGTCCGGGACGCGGCCAGCACCGAGGCCACGGTCGCGGCGTGGGTCTACGGCGTGTCGTCCCTGCTCCTCTACACGACGAGCGGGACCTATCACGTGTTCGCCCGCTCGCCCCGGGCCCGGCGGGTCATGCAGCGGGCCGACCACTCGATGATCTACCTGCTGATCGCCGGCAGCGCGACACCGGCGCTGGTGCTCCTGCTCGACGGATGGGCCCGGGCCGCGCTCCTGGGGCTGATGTGGGCGGGCGCCGCCACCGGCATCATCCTGAAGCTGGTCGCCTTCGAGCGGTTCAAGAAGCTCGGCGCCGCCCTCTACATCGTCCTCGGCTGGGCCGGGCTGCTCGCCCTCCCGGCCTTCATGGCCCACCCCGTCGCCCTGGCCCTGATGGTCGCGGCCGGGGTCCTCTACACCGTCGGCGCCGCCCTCTTCGCCGCCGGCCGGCCCCGTCTGTCACCCACCTGGTTCGGCTACCACGAGGTGTGGCACGTCATGGGCGTGGCCGCCGGCGCGCTGCTGTTCGTCATGAACCTCGGGCTGGTCCGGGCCGGCTGACCGCGCCCTCGATCATCGTCCGCACCACGTCGGCGAGGGCGGCCCAGTCCTCGTCGACGACCTCCGCGGAGTGGTGGGCGAAGCGCCCGGTGGCTTCGCTGAGGGCGAAGCCGAGCACGATCGTGCTGACCAGCCGCTCCATCCGGGGGACCTCGTCGGCCGGGACCCCGACCTCGCCCAGCAACGAGTGGACCAGGTCGCGGCGCTGGCGGGCGTCGTCGGTGGTGGCCGGCCGGGCCAGCAGCAGGGGGAAGACGTGGGGGTGGGCGCGGGCCAGGGCGCGGATGCCGTCGCCCAGGGCGGCCAGGCGGTCGAGCGGGGCGAGGTCGGGGGCCGGCACCGGGACCTCGCCGAGCAGCCGCTCGACCAGCCCGTCGAGGAGGTCGGCCTTGTCGCC
>CAYQGF010000686.1:0-1594 GCA_964416885.1 uncultured Iamiaceae bacterium | reverse complement strand
CCGAGCCCGAGGTGTTCACCTTCCCCGAGGGCATCGGCCCGGTCGAGTGCGTCAACGTCGAGCACGAGGAGGTCCTCCTCATCCCCCGCTGGGTCGACTGCAACCGCGTGACCTTCAAGTACGGGCTGGGCGAGGAGTTCATCTCCGTGCTGGAGGTGCTGCACAAGACCGGCCTCGACCGCACCGACCCGGTGCGCGTGCGGGGTGTCGACGTGGCGCCCCGCGACGTCGTCGCCGCGGCCCTGCCCGACCCCGCCACCCTCGGCGACCGGATGACCGGCCGTACCTGCGCCGGTACGTGGGTGACCGGCACCGGCAAGGACGGCCAGCCTCGGGAGGTGTACCTGTACCACGTGGTCGACACCACCGAGACCATGGCCCGCGACGGTGCCCAGGCCGTGGTGTGGCAGACCGCCATCAACCCCGTCGTCGCCCTCGAACTGCTCGCCTCGGGCGAGTGGCAGGGCGCCGGCGTCCTCGGGCCGGAGGCCTTCGCGCCCCGGCCCTTCCTCGACCTGCTCGTCGACCACGGCTCGCCGTGGGGGATGGAGGAGAGATGAGCCACCTCGCCCCGGTCTGGTTCCGGGTCACCGACCTCGACGTCGTCTCCGGGCGGGGGTCGACGGTCACCACCGCCGACGGCACCGAGTACCTCGACCTGAGCGCCGGCATCGCCGTCACGAGCACCGGCCACTGCCACCCGCACGTGGTCGAGGCGATCCAGCGTCAGGCCGCCACGTTCATCCACGCCCAGGTCAACGTCTACCGCCACCCGCTGCTGGAGGAGCTGGGCGGGCGGCTGACCGAGCTGGCCCCCGGGGCGATCGACACCTGGTTCTTCGCCAACAGCGGCGCCGAGGCCACCGAGGGGGCGGTGAAGCTGGCCAAGCAGGCCACCGGCCGGCCCCACGTGATCGTGTTCGACGGCAGCTTCCACGGCCGCACCCACCTGGCCATGGCCATGACGACGTCCAAGACGTCGTACCGGGCCGGCCACGCGCCCTTGCCGGCGGGCGTGTTCGTGGCCCCCTTCGCCCGCACCGACGACGAGGTCGACGGCGCCCTCGCCGCCCTGCGGCTGCTGCTCGCCACCCAGACCGCGCCGACCGAGACGGCGGCGATGCTGATCGAGCCGGTGCTGGGCGAGGGCGGCTACCGGCCGGCTCCGGCCCGGTTCCTCCGGGGCATCGCCGAGGTCTGCCGGGAGCACGGGATCCTGTTCGTGGCCGACGAGGTCCAGACCGGCTTCGGGCGCACCGGCCGGATGTTCTGCGTCGAGCACCACGGCCTGGAGCCCGACGTCCTGGTGCTGGCCAAGGGCCTCGGCTCCGGCTTCCCGATCTCGGCCGTCGGGGCGTCCTCGGCCCTGATGGAGCGGTGGCCGGTCGGGTCGCACGGCGGGACCTACGGCGGCAAC
Source organism: uncultured Iamiaceae bacterium (assembly GCA_964416885.1). Taxonomy (GTDB): domain Bacteria; phylum Actinomycetota; class Acidimicrobiia; order Acidimicrobiales; family Iamiaceae; genus Iamia. Next base: position 177 of record CAYQGF010000686.1, on the reverse strand, counting down.
CCGATCGCCTGCGCCGCCGCCCTGGCCACCATCGACGTGGTGACCGCGTCGGGCTTCCTCGACGCCGTGAACGACCGGGGCGCCCAGCTCGTCGACGGGCTGCGGTCGATCGTCGGGGCCGAGGCCGAGGTGCGCGGCCGGGTCGGTCTCCAGGGCGACCATCAGCCCCAGGCCCCG
>CAYQGF010000685.1:1166-1597 GCA_964416885.1 uncultured Iamiaceae bacterium | reverse complement strand
ACAGCGGCTTGCGGGAGAACACCGGCAGCACCTGTTCTGGATCTTCGGGCACCCCGAGGTCTACATCATGATCCTCCCGGCGTTCGGCATCATCTCCGAGATCATCCCGGTGTTCGCCCGCAAGCCGATCTTCGGCTACCCGTTCATGGTGTTCTCGGGCATCGCCATCGGCTTCATGGGCTGGGGCGTGTGGGCGCACCACATGTTCACCTCGGGCATCGGCCCGCTGTCGGTGGCGGCCTTCTCGGTGTCGACGATGTTCATCGCCGTCCCCACCGGCGTGAAGATCTTCAACTGGCTGGCCACCATGTGGGGCGGACGCCTGCGCTTCACCTCACCGATGCTCTACGCCATCGGCATGGTCACGATGTTCACCATCGGCGGCCTGTCGGGGGTGACGCACGCCGTCGCCGCCTCCGACACCCAGCAGA
>CAYQGF010000685.1:0-1156 GCA_964416885.1 uncultured Iamiaceae bacterium | reverse complement strand
CGTACTACATCGTCGCCCACTTCCACTACGTGCTGTTCGGCGGCGCCCTGTTCGTCTTCGTCGGCGGCTGGTACTTCTGGTGGCCCAAGGTGTTCGGGCACTACCTGAGCGACACCATCGGCAAGGTCAACTTCTGGCTGCTGTTCCTCGGGTTCAACCTGACGTTCGGCCCGATGCACATCCTCGGCCTGCAGGGCATGCCCCGCCGCATCTACACCTACCGGGACGGCTACGGCTTCAACTTCTGGAACATGGTGAGCACCATCGGTGCGTTCCTGATCGCCCTGTCGTTCCTCGTGTTCTTCTACAACGTGATCCGGTCCTACCGCGGCTACAAGGCGGACCCGAAGCCGGTCCCGGCCGACCCGTGGGACGCCCGGTCGCTGGAGTGGACGGTGCCCAGCCCGGTGCCGGTCCACAACTTCGACGTCACGCCCACGGTGCACCGGATGGACGACTTCTGGCACCGCAAGTACCGGGAGAACGCCGACGGCAAGCTGGTCCGCGTGGCCGCGGCCGAGGACATCGTCCAACCCGGCAACGGCGAGGGTGTGCACCTCCCGTCGCCGTCGTACTGGCCGCTCGTGCTGGCCGCCGGGCTCCCGTTCATCGCCTGGGGCCTGATCTTCAACCTGTGGCTCTGCCTCGTCGGTGGCGCCCTCGTGATCGCCGGCATCTACGGCTGGGTCCTGGAGCCGGCGACCGCGCCGGAGCTCGACCACGGCCCCGGTCCCGACGACCACCCCGACACCTCGGGCGGTGACGGCGACGCAGCAGCGTCGACCGCCGACGCCGCCGACGAGCCGGCCGAGGCCGAGGAGGCTGCTCCCGTTGACTGATGTCTCCCTCTCCAAGGAGCTCGCCGACGCGGCGGCGCTCGAGCAGGACGCGGAGCACCGCGCCGCCACCGGCCGGGGCGCGGGTGTCGCCTACGCCGAGGGCGAGGACCACGACCACACCCTGACCAACACCGGCATCAGCAACCCCAAGCTGGGGATGTGGGTGTTCCTCGGGTCCGAGTGCCTGCTCTTCGGCGGTCTGCTGGCGACCTTCCTGCTCTACAAGCACAACAACCTGGCCGGTGGGCCGCTCCCGCACGAGCTCTACGACATCGAGCTGACCTCGATCTCGTCGTTCGTGCTGCTGATGTCGTCGC
>CAYQGF010000684.1:0-1609 GCA_964416885.1 uncultured Iamiaceae bacterium | reverse complement strand
ACCGCGACCGACCGGCAGATCGACATCCTCGCCCCCGAGCTCTACGACGACCCGTGGGCGACCTACCGCTGGCTCCGGGACGAGGCCCCCCTCTACCGCGACGAGGCCAACGACCTCTGGGTCGTGAGCCGCCACGCCGACGTCTTCGAGGTGTCCCGGCGCTCCGACCTCTGGTCGGCGGCCCAAGGCGTGCGGCCCAAGGTGCCGGTCGACATGTCGCTGATCGCCCTCGACGACCCCGAGCACACCCGACAGCGCCGGCTGATCAACCGGGGCTTCACGCCCCGCCGGGTCCGCGACATCGCCCCCCACATCCGGGAGCTGGCCGCCTCGATCGTCGACGAGGTCCAGGCGCGGGGCGAGATCGACTTCGTGAGCGACGTGGCCGCCCACGTCCCGCTGATCGTGATCTGCGAGATGATGGGCCTCGACCCGGCCCAGCGGAGCCAGATGTACCGCTGGAGCGACGCCATGATGGGCGGCGACGGCCACACCGGCGACGATCCCGAGCTCCACCAGGCCGCCGTCGCCTTCGGCGAGTTCGCCGAGATGTGCCTCGAGCTCATCGCCGACCGGCACCAGAGCGAGACCGACGACCTGATCGGCCTCCTCACCCGGGCCCACGACGAGGGCGGCCTGGCCAAGGACACGAAGTCCGGCGACCCCGACCTCTACGGCGAGGGCACCCTCCAGGACGACGAGCTGCTGATGTTCCTCGCCCTCCTGCTGGTCGCCGGGAACGAGACCACCCGCAACGCCATCTCCGGCGGCCTGATCGCCCTCAGCCGGTTCCCCGCCGAGCGCGACAAGCTGCTGGCCGACCCGACGCTGATCGACTCCGCGGTCGAGGAGATCATCCGCTGGACGACACCGGTGATGACCTTCATGCGCACCTGCATCGAGGCCCACGAGGTCCACGGCCAGCGCATCGAGGTCGGCGACCGCATCTTGATGCTGTACCAGTCGGCCAACCGCGACGACCGGGTGTTCGCCCACCCCGACGACTTCGTCGTCGACCGCACCCCCAACAACCACCTGGCCTTCGGCGCCGGCACGCACTACTGCCTGGGTGCCAACCTGGCTCGCTTGGAGGTGAAGCTGGTGTTCGAAGAGCTGCTCACGCGCCTGCCCGACCTGCACGCCGTCGACCCGCACCACGTCGAGCGGAACCGCTCGACCCTGGTGGTCGGGATCGAGGCCCTGCCGGCCGTCTTCACGCCGACACCTAGCCCGCTCCCGACGGGACGGGCGTGACCACCACGGCGCCCCCCGGGCGGCCCAGCCAAGGCCAGCGCGAGCGGATCCTCGACATCGCCCTGGTGCTGATGGCCGAGCGCGGCGCGGCCGCCACGTCGATGCGGGCCCTGGCCTCGGCGTGCGACCTCAACGTTGCCGCCCTCTACCACTACTTCCCCTCGAAGGACGCCCTGCTGCGGGCCGTCATCGAGGAGCGGCGCTACGGCGCACAGATCGAGGCCCTGCCGATCCCCGACCTGCGCCTCCCGCCCGACGACCGGCTGGCCACGCTGGTGGTCGACATGTGGGACGGGGCCCTGGCCGAGGCCACCATCTGGAAGCTCCTGCTCAGCGAGGCCCTCCACGGCGACGG
>CAYQGF010000683.1:0-1611 GCA_964416885.1 uncultured Iamiaceae bacterium | reverse complement strand
GGGCCCCGTTGCCCAGCCCGCCCAGCTGGCCCTGGGTGGCGAGGCCGCCGACGCCCACCGCGGCCCCGAGCCCGCTGACGGCCAACCCGGCGGCGGCGAGGACGTGTCCGGCGGTCCCCCTGACGAGGAGGCCGACGACCCCGAGGAGGGCGACGACCGCGGTCAGCCCGGTGCCGAGCAGGGCGCCGCGGCGGAGCCGGTCGCGGGCCGTCTCGACCGGGCCGTCGTGACGGAGGGCCTGGTCCGGCGTCGGTTCGGGCACGGTGGCGATGGCGCCGGTGTCGGGCTCGGTGACGGCGGCGCCGCTCTCGTCGACGATGACGGTGCCGGGCCGGCCCGCGACGGTGGTCGAGGTGGCGTCCTCGGCGCCCGGGGCGCGGACCGAGCCCGGGCTCGACAGCCCGACCACGCTCAGGCCGACGGCGCCGAGCACCACCAGGGCCACGGCCAGGTAGCGGACCGCAGCGAGGCCGACGGCGCGGGCCAGGGCGATCGTGCCGCCGAGGGCGAGGGCCGAGAACGCGCCGGTGAGGAGGAGGGCGGTCGGTGCCGGCCCGATGTCCGGCCCAGCGGCGACGACCACCCTCCGGAGGTCGGCGAAGGAGGCCTCCGCACCGCCGCCCTCGGCCCACGGGAGGGCCAGCAGCGACACCAGGCCGATGGCCACCCCCGCCAGGGCGAGCCCGATGCCGGCCGGGCTGGCCCCGGCGCGGCCGGTGACGCCCGGGGCCGGTCGGGCGGCGACCGATCCGCCCGGGGGCGTCTTCGGGCCGCCCGGTGCGCCCCGGTGGAGGAGGTCGCCGGGGACCCGGGTGACCTGGGTCGCGTCCGCGCTCCCGGCCCCTCTCGGTCGCTCGCCCGGCAGGACCGTCGTCGACTCGGGCTCCAGGGCCGCAGCGCGGGCGGCCTCGTCGGGGTCGACCGGCCCGGTGGGGAGGTCGGGGAGGCCGGCGTCGGTCGTCGGCTCGGGCTCGGGCCCGACGATCGGGCCGATCGTCACGGTCGGGTCCTCGGTCACCCCCTCGGCCTCGTCGGCGGGAGCCTCCGCCGGGCCCGACCGGCGGGGCGGGGGCGGGCCGATCACCATCCCCGGGGGCGGGGCGTCGGCGATGGCGACGGGCTCGTCGGAGCGGCGGCCGGCCCCGTCGGGGTCGAGGGCGCGGGCCCCGGCGGCATCGCTGACGTGCGCGGTCCACGCCGTGCCGTCGTGGTAGCGACGGTGGGCGCGGCCGTGGGGGTCCGGGTGCCATCCGGCGGCCGTCATCGGAGCGAAGCTACCCGGGGCCGCCCGCCGGCATGCGGCGAGGCGGTCGGTGGCGGTCGGTGGCGGTCGGTGGCGGTCGGTCAGGACGGGTCGGAGGGGAGGCCGAGGATCCGCTCGCCCAGGATCGAGCGCTGGACCTCGCCGGTGCCGCCGCCGATCGTCAGGGCCGGGGCGAAGAGGTAGCCGAACGCCCAGGTGGGGTCGGCGCTCCCGAGGGGGCCGGCGTGGGCCAGCATCCCGGAGGCGCCGGCCAGGTCCTTGGCGATCGCCATCATGTGCTGGCCGTGCTCGTCGGCCAGCACCTTGCGGATCGACGCCTCGGGGCCGGGTTGCTCGCCCTTGATCGC
>CAYQGF010000682.1:0-1611 GCA_964416885.1 uncultured Iamiaceae bacterium | reverse complement strand
CGAGGCCGAGCACCTCGGCGGCGGTGGCCACCTCCTCGGCCCGGTGCCGGGCGAAGGACCCGGGGCCGTAGGCGAAGCGGAAACCGCAGGCGGCCGGGAGCACGACGACGTTGGTGCCGTCCTCGTGGCGGTCGGGCACCAAGGTCACGGCCGCGGCGTCGGGGCCGTCGGGACCGACGAGGCCGGCGAGGTCCCGGGCCAGCGGCAGGTCGGCGTGGGCCACGACGACCCGCGCCGCTCCGGCCCCCTCGGCCACCCGGACCCCCTCCTCGACGGCGCCGTCGAGGCCCAGGCCCGGCGTCCAGGCCACGTCGACGCCGAGGGCGCGCGCCCAGTCGGCGACGGCCCGGTCGTCGCACACGACCATGACCGGCAACGGCGCCGAGGCGGCCACGACCGCCTCGGCCATCGAGCGGGCCAGGTCGGCGCGGGCCGCCGGGTCGAGCACGGACGCCAGCCGGCCCTTCGCCGCGTGGAAGGCCTTCACCGGGATGACGACGTGCGCCGGGATGACGACGGGGGCGGCCACCGGGGCCACGCTATCGAGGGCGGGCGACGCTTCAGGCGTCGTCGATGACCTGGCGGAGCTTGTCGTCGGCCGTCGTGACCAGGTCCTCGAAGAGGGCCGGGTCGAACGGGACCGCCGTCGCCGAGGCGCCGTCGTCGCTGAGCTCCAGGCCATCGGTGACGACCACCAGGCTGGCGTTGCCCTTCACGGCCCAGACCGCGAGCTGGCCGCCGTAGGTGGCGGTCCCGCTGCCGTCGGCCGCCTCGAAGCGGAAGTCCATGTCGACCACGTAGGCCCCGTCGACGCCGGGGACCGGGTCGCCCTCGGCGAAGCCGATCGTGGCGGTGCCCTGGTCGCTGGCGAAGCCGATCTCGTCGCAGGCCCGGACGAGGTCGCGGAAGCGGTCGACGACCCCGTCGTCGGTCCCGACCGTGTGGTCGACGGTGGCCGCGTCGTCGCGGCCGAAGGACCGGCTGGCGTTGTCATCGTCGTCGTCGGCGCTCGAGAACGGGTTCTCCCCGGCCGCATCGAGCTCGTCGAGGAGGTCGCGGCACTCGCCCGTCGCGTCGGGGGGATTGTCGTCGGAGCTGTCGTCCGGGGGGGTCACGGTGAACCCGTTGCCGACGTCGCCCTCGGTGAGCAGGGCCTCCTCGTGCTGGGCCTTGCTGAGCTCGACGGTGTCGTCACCGCCGGTCAGGCTCAGGACCAGGACACCCACGACCACCAGCAGCACCACGACGACGAGGGCGCCCATCAGGAGGATCAGCGGCTTGTTGCCCCCGCCGCCGGACGCACCGGAGGGCGGGCCACCGGGCGCGTAGCCGGGAGGAGGGCCGCCCGGCGGGGGCCCCGCCGGTGGGTACCCACCCCCGGGCGGCGGCGCGGGCTGGTAGCCGGGCGGCGGGGGGCTGTAGCCCCCTCCCGGGGTCGGCTGGGGCCCACCGGGGGCACCCGGCGGAGGTGGGGGCGGTGGGGGGTAGCCCATGGCGCCCGACGCTAACCGGCGGACCGCACGCGCACTTGGTGTCAGACACCAAGTGCGCGTCAGAGGGCGTCGGCGGCGCCGGCCCAGCCCTCGGCCCGCATGGCCCGCACCAGCAGGA
>CAYQGF010000681.1:0-1624 GCA_964416885.1 uncultured Iamiaceae bacterium | reverse complement strand
CGGGACGCCCGCTGCCGGTGCACCTCAAGGTCGACACGGGGATGCACCGGGTCGGCTGCGCCCCCGACGAGGCGGTCGCCCTGGCCACGGCGGTCGACCGGGCGCCGGGCCTACGCCTGGCCTCGGTCTGGACCCACCTCGCCGTGGCCGACGAGCCGGCCCGGGACGCCTTCACCGCCGAGCAGCTCGACCGGCTGGCGGGGGCCATCGCCGCCATCGAGGCCGCCGGCATCGCCGTCCCGGCCCGGCACGCCGCCAACTCGGCCGGGCTGATCGCCCATCCCGCCGCCCGCCACGACCTGGTCCGGGCCGGCATCGCGGTCTACGGCATCGCTCCCTCGCCCGCGCTCGCCGGTCGGGTCGACCTGCGCCCGGCCCTGCGGCTGGTGTCGGAGGTCGCCCACGTCAAGGAGGTCGGTCCCGGCGAGGGCGTGAGCTACGGGCTCCGCTGGGCGCCGGCCGAGCGCACCGTCGTGGCCACCGTGCCGGTGGGCTACGCCGACGGCGTCCGTCGGCGCCTGGGGGCGGTCGGGGGAGAGGTCCTGATCGGCGGCCGCCGCTGCCGGATCGCCGGCACGGTCACCATGGACCAGGTCACCGTCGACTGCGGCCCCGGGGCCACGGTCGCCCGGGGCGACGAGGTGGTGCTGCTCGGCCGTCAGGGCGACGAGGAGGTCACCGCCGAGGAGTGGGCCGAGCGGCTCGACACGATCGGCTACGAGGTCGCCTGCGCCCTCGGCCCCCGCCTCCCCCGCACCTACACCGAGGTTCGACCCACCCGGCTCGGCGGTCGTTGACGCGCCGGTGTCAGATACCTTCCGTGCCGCACTCGACCAGCCGGACCTCCCGCGTGGGCCGCGCGGTAGGTGTCTGACACCTCATGAGAGCCGGACACGACGTGAGCCATGGCGGGAACGGGCCGCCCGAGGACCCGTAGCCGGGTGGTCACGGAAGGTGGCGTGAGGGCCGGGAATCCTTGACCTTGGGGGCGGTCCGTTCTACCGTGCGCCCGAAACCGGAGGACCAGGCCGCCGCCTGGTCCGGCTCCGCGACGCGCGGGTTGCTCCCCGTCGCCCCCGACCCCTAGTGTGGTCGGTTGCCGTGACCGTCCGCCCCGTCTCCCCCTCCACCGGCACCGGGGGCGGGCGCGCCATCACGGCCTGCGCCGCGTGATCACCATTCTTCTCTGAGGAGAGGCCTTGTCTGCCCGACCCAGCATCCGGGATCGTTACTCCTTCGCGAACCTCGACGAGGTCCTCGATCTGCCCGACCTGATCGCCATCCAGCGGACGTCGTTCGCCTGGTTCCTGGCGCAAGGCCTGGCCAACACCTTCCGGGACATCTCCCCGATCAAGGACTTCACCGAGACCCTCCAGCTCGAGCTCGAGTTCGACCCGGAGGACGAGGACCTGCGCCCCGAGCCGAAGTTCTCGGTCGAGGAGTGCAAGGAAAAGGACATGACCTACGCGGCGCCGATCTTCGTGCGCGCCCGGTTCATGAACCAGACCACCGGTGAGATCAAGGAGCAGACCGTCTTCATGGGGGACTTCCCGATGATGACGGAGAAGGGCACCTTCATCATCAACGGCACCGAGCGCGTGGTGGTGTCGCAGCTGGTGCGCTC
>CAYQGF010000680.1:0-1627 GCA_964416885.1 uncultured Iamiaceae bacterium | reverse complement strand
GCACCCCCACGGTCGCGAACCCGTACCACTACGCCGACAACGACCCCCTCAACAAAACCGACCCAACGGGCATGCGAGCATGCGACCGCGATTTCTCTAAAAATGGAAGTACTGTTTCTTGCGAAGATCTCGCTAATGCCTACATTGATGCTGTTACCTCGGAGCTGCATTCCAGTGCGATCTTTTCTCTGCTCGATATTGACCCGGCATTGAGTTGTGTGTTGACGGAGCACCTTGCCCAGTGCACCTATGCCATATCGAGGAGTCAGACCGACTTCATTCACAATGCGAGCGACCGGCTCTTGGAGTGGGATGTTGAGCGAGCCTTCTCGTACTACTGTGATTCGAGTTCGGCCGAGGCTCTAGATGATCTTCTATCGAGTGTGTCTCGATGGGTGAATGGGCTGCCTTCGCAATGCGTCGACTTTCTCCATGCAGTTCCAGGCGACTTTAGGCGCGCAACGGTAGGCGCGTACAAGAGGAGATGTCTCGCGGTGACCATTGTCTTGGATCGGCCTGATCGCGACGATCCGGTCGCGTTGTACATCAAAGATGGCTCGATATCTGTTGAGATTGGACAGTGGGGAACAAAACGTGGCCGTTCATGTATGTCTGGTCCGAGCTACACCGAACTGGTGGATGGACTAGTCAACAGCCTTCCGTCTAATCTTGAGACCCTTGCTGACTCGATACGCACCATCATGGGGCCACGGTGAAACGGCTCGCATATGCGATATGCGCCTCGGTTATGGCTGGGTGCGCTTGGATGTCGAACGATGCCCCCGCGCCGAGGGCGGCGACGCCCTCCACGACGACGGAGTCAGTGGTCGGGTTCGACTTCTCCGATGCTCTCGTGCCCGGCATCGATCGGTCCGCGTCGACCCCTGTGGTTCTGGTCCCCGAGTGCTTCGGTGGCGTGACGCGGGTTGCCCTGGTCGGACGGGGCCTGGAGGAGACCGTCTGGGAGGTGGTCTCTGCCGACCCTCACAACCCACCGAGCCTCGAACGCGTGAGCCTTGGCATCGCCCCCGACGGTTTCGTAACCGTCGTCCCGCTCGTGGACGGGGCTCCGCTGACAGGCATCCTGGTGGTCAACGGGCCCGAGAACCTGGCGATGTTGTCACTCGTTGAGGGCGGTGGCAGTGTCAGTCCGCAGGGCTGTGGTTAGCTGAGCCCGGTCAGTGTTGGCGCCGAGGGAGAACACGAGGGCCTCGACCCGGTGGTGGAGACGTGGGAGTACGACGTGGCTGATCGGCTTGTGGCCCATCGTCGTCCGTATGACCCGGTTGTCGGGTTGGGGCCGGCGACGACGTATGGCTACGACGTCGACTTCGGTTGGTTGGCGACGGTGACGGACCCGACGGGTCGGGTGGCGACGTTCGAGCGCTACGAGGATGGGGAGGTGCGGGCCGAGGTGCACGCCATGGCCGGGTTGGACACGATCGTGACCGAGCGGTGGCGTGATGGTCGGGGCCGGGTGGTGGCCCGGGAGGACACCGTCGGGGCCGAGACCACGTTGACCGGTTGGTCCTTTGCTCGTGATGGCCGTCAGGTCGAGGCGGACCATCCGGGTGGGCGGAGCGTGGCGTACGGCTGGAACTTGGACGGGACGACTGCGTGGGTGACG